>CAIQPV010000600.1 GCA_903873725.1 uncultured Nitrosomonadales bacterium | reverse complement strand
CGCCCGGCATATGGCAGAACCTTCCAGACTGATTGCTGGAGTTTCTGCGGTTTATGGGCAAGAATATATGCAACGGGTCTATGGTGAAATCTTGCCCGTGTCCCCTGAGCGGATTATTTCAGCGGAGGATAGCCAAGTAATTTTCCTCGCTGGACGCAAATTGACTTGCATAGATACGCCGGGCCATGCTCGTCATCACATCTGCATTATCGATGATCAGACTGGTGGAATCTTTACCGGAGACATGTTCGGGGTGTCATATCGAGAATTGGATGTTGATGGTCGCCAGTTTGTCTTTCCGACAACATCGCCAAGCCAATTCGATCCGGAAGCCATGCGTAATTCGATCGATCGTTTGCTATCGCTGTCTCCTCCTGTGATGTACTTGACCCATTACAGTCAGTTGTATGATATCCCCCAACACGGACTGGCACTGCGTCGTCGCCTTGATGAAGTTGTCAATCTGGCGGCTGCCGCCAAGTGCACGTCAGGAGCAACCCGGCATGAGCTGATCAAGAAAGCATTGGCACAGTACCTCCTGAGTGAGATCAGAGATCATGGCTGCTCATTGCCCGAAATAACCGTGCTTGAAATTATTGATGGTGATATGGAGCTGAATGCACAAGGGCTGGAGCTTTGGCTCGATTCGGAAACAGCGCCCCCGGTCAAGAAGTCGTGATGCGACTATTGAACAGGCCAGCACCGAGGAAGAGACTAGAGGAGCTGGTAGAGAAGGATGTAATAAGATTATTGATAGTTTAGGCGAAGGCCTATTAGACATCTTAGACTGGCTGAAAGAGCTGCATTTAGGTTTTCTGTATATATATAAGGGAACTATCTTCGCTGGCCTGCACTCGCTTGCCACCCCGACCGGGCTTGACCGTTGGGGACTGCCCATGGGGATGCAGTTAGTCGGGCACCGGTTCGAAGAATCTACCCTGCTGCGAACTGGCCCACGCTCACCAGCAGGCCAGCGGCTACCACCGACTCACCCCCTCATCGGCTCAGCTAATGGGCCGGTCGTCGGGCTAGCCAAAGAAGCTTGCAACTTGCGGACCGGAAAATGATTTGATGCTTCTGGTCACGATGGCGGATACGTCCGGCGGCGCTACAGCGGGTCTTATGAGTACGCTGCGACCGCTCGCCTCGGTCTCGCAGCGACTTCCGCAACAAGCCCTTCAGGCGAAGGAGACCAGGGGGAAGGCTGCCAAGCCGCGCTTCGATCGATTGCATCGAGAATGCATGGCCGGGCGTCGCGTGCAGATCCAGAAGAAAATTGCCGGATCATGGTCGTATCTGCGCAACGCTTCTTGATTCAGACAAACAATATTCTTGACCAGGGTTTGTGGGACTTATCGTAAGTTGACTTGATTGCTCCCCCAATGTTTTTGCAGTTCCCTTCCTCGACTTCAAATATGGCTGACAGCTATTAAATGTTATGATTGAATGAGATTTTTTCTTACGAGGTGCTTCAATTATGACCCACGCCATTCGAATCCATAAGATCGGAGGTCCCGAGGTATTGCAATGGGACGAGATTGAGGTTGCTGTTCCAAGTCCTGGTCAGGTCAGGTTACAGCAAACCGCAGTGGGACTAAACTACATTGATGTCTATCATCGCACCGGACTCTACCCCCTACCGCTGCCTTTCGTGCCGGGTATGGAGGCAACGGGAATCGTTGATTTAGTCGGCGATGGCGTCACGCACTTGAAACTGGGTGACAGGGTCGCCTACGCAATGTCGATTGGTGCCTATGCTGAAAAAAGACTTATTGAGGCCAATCGGGTTGTCAAGCTGCCTGACACAATTGACGACCGCACGGCAGCGGCGATGATGCTACAGGGCATGACCGCACGTTATCTCATTCGCGACATCTATAGGGTCGGCCCGGGTGACACCATTCTCATTCATGCTGCGGCTGGCGGAGTCGGGTTGATCGTCTGCCAGTGGGCTGCAGCTTTAGGCGCAACCGTGATCGGTACCGTATCCAGCGACGAAAAGGCAGCCTTAGCCCAAGCCAACGGCTGTCACTATCCTATTGTTTACACTCGCGAGGATTTTCAGGCACGGCTACTCGATATTACAGGTGGTGAAAAGCTGCCCGTAGTTTATGATTCAGTTGGTAAAGACACATTCATGAAATCGCTTGACTGCCTGCGCCCACGTGGTCTCATGGTGCTATTTGGATCATCGTCAGGCCCGGTTCCGCCATTGGATCTTTCGGTGCTGTCGCAAAAGGGTTCGTTGTTAGTCACCAGGCCAACGCTCGCCACATTCGTCGCGAGCAGGCAACTGTTGGAGGAAAACTCGGCAGACCTGTTCGAAGCCGTTGGCACGGGCAAGGTGAAAATTCACGTCAACCAGACCTATCCGTTGAAGGATGCGGCACAGGCACACCGCGATCTCGAAGCACGCAAGACGACCGGATCGACAGTTTTGACAGTATGATCTATTAGAAAACCTTACAAATTGATAGTCAATTGAAATTGATCGACCTATTCCAAGTGATTAACTTACGTTGATGATGACTCTAAGAAAATTCAGCAAGTTACTACTTGGCCGCAGTTACATCTTTAATCATAACACCACATTATGTCAGAATTAAGCTACTGGCTTCTTCGATGCAATAATCAACTGGTAGCAACAATTGGCAAGACAAGTGGAAATATAATCCCGCGCGGTCGAGCATCAGATTTCGGGAATCCGAAGGACGTAATATTGGTCGGAGAATTGCAGGGGATCCCTTGTTATGCTGCCGAGTTAGATCAGCTCCCTGAAAACATTTATGGAGAACTGATACCAGTCCGCAGCTTGTTCAGCTTGGCCGGAGCAGATGAAATTTATCTGGCCGGGCGCGCGATTCAACTTTTGGATTGGCGAAAAAACCACAGATACTGCGGCAAGTGCGGCGTTCAGACAGTTCAAAAAACAGCGGAATATGTCATGGTATGCCCTGCTTGCGGTCTTCATGCATACCCTAGAATCTCTCCTGCCGTCATGGTGCTTATCAGTCGTGGTGATGAATTACTATTGGCTCGAAGCCCTCGTTTTAAGCCAGGGGTCTTTAGCGCCCTGGCAGGGTTCGTTGAAGCAGGTGAAACTCTGGAGCAATGCGCAAGCCGAGAAGTTCGCGAAGAGGTGGGTATTGGAATAGCCAATCTTCGATATTTCAGAAGCCAGTCCTGGCCGTTTCCAGATTCTTTGATGGTGGCATTCTTTGCCGACTACGCGGGAGGAATAATCACCCCTGATCCTCTGGAAATTGAATCGGCCAACTGGTATTCACTCAGCGCATTGCCAGCGTTGCCTGAGCCGGTCAGTATTGCCCGCCAACTCATAGATGCAGCGTGCCGACGGGTATAATTCAATTTGTATTACCCCGATAATCAATGCTTCACCTCAGGCTCTTACACTGTTGCAGAAAATACTGGTCTCGCCACCCCAACCATATAAGCAGCTATGCGCCTCACATAGCTTGGGACTGATGACTTCAATAGATGAATGGGCGTGCCATTTGAGCAGCTAAGTGTTAATAAAGTAATTGCATAGGATATGAAACATCGAGCCTAGTTTTATGTTTGCTTACCTGCAAGTTTTACGCAGTTCCGTCCTGCATCCTTGGCTGCGTAGAGCGCTCTGTCCACCTGGTGCAACATCGCATCCATCGTTTGCGGTGTGCTGGAATAATGAGCGCCAATGCTGACGGTGAAGGATAGTGTGTTGTGACCGGTGTCTATTTGTAACGCCTGAATGGATAGGCGTATGCGTTCAGCGATGGACAACAGGTCAACTTCGGTGCAGTCGGGTAGTAGTAACAGAAACTCTTCACCGCCCCATCGTCCGGCATGGTCGTATTTGCGCTTGGTTGATTGCAATATATTGGCTGTTGCACACAACGCCAAATCGCCTACCGAATGACCATGCGTGTCGTTGACGTGTTTGAAATGATCAAGGTCGAGCAGCAACAGACCGAGCGATCCAGCCTGTCGGGTATAGCGGGAAATCTCCTTGTCGAATCGATCGATCATGCCGCGCCGGTTCAGCAATCCGGTCAGTGGATCAATTTCGGTTAGATGGTGCAACTCTTCGGTGCGAGCTGCAACTTTTCTTTCAAGTTCGGCATTGCTCTGACGTATAAATTCAACCATTTTCTTGAATGAATTTGAGAGGGCTGCAATTTCGCCGGTGCCGACGAGCGGCGGTGAAATATTGTAATGACCGTGCTGAATTTCTTCTGTCGAGGCTTTGAGTATCTGTACTGGCCTTAACACCCAGCGATGGAAAAAGAAATTCAGCAGTAATAGCGCCATTAGGAAGAGCGCCCCGAACAGCACCGGGAGCCGGCTGAATCCGTGTAACAGCATCAAGCTTTTTTCGTCGATCAGCGTCAAGTCATACCAGCCGACTTCTGGCAGATAAGCCATGCAAAGCAAATATTTTTCTCCTCGGTAGTTAACCCAAAGTGTGCTCACACCGTTATTTGATTTTAATATTTCGGCAGTATTCGAGACTCGTTCCAGATCATCTGGATTTTTCAAAAGCACATCGATTTTGATGCGTTCACCGGTGGTTTTTGCGATGCTCGCGTAATCAATGAGTCTTGTATCGGTTGAGAGTTGGATCGCCATATTCTGGTCGATGAAAAAATTTTCCACGCCGGACTGATTGATGCCGACGCTTTCTTTTAGAAATTCTGTCAGATCAATTCCTGTACCGAGTACCCCCAGAACTTTGTCTCCATCTTTGATCAATACGTTAATCCAGACCTTAACTACATCAAGATGGTTGTCTGGATCGATGTTAACCTGATAATCCATGCCGTTTTTAACCGTCGCATAGAACCAGTAGTCACTCTTATCTTTCGGACTCAATGTGTATCGGTACTGCTTGTCCGAATATTTACCTGAGGCGTCGTTGAAGTAGTAATTACCACTGGCGGCAAATGCTGCGAAGTAACTGTGGTCGCGGAAATTAAACCGATACGACTCCATCACCTTAAGTGCTTGGCGCTTTATTTCGCTATTATCTTCATGCAATGCCATCTGGATAATGGCGGGTTCTGCTGCCATCTGGCGTGCAAGGTGTATCTCGCGGATGAGTGGAGATAACGTGCGGTGTTTGTCAAACAAGACTTGACGCTCGGCAAACTGTTCACCCCATTGCAAGTTGATTTCGTTAACCAGGCCGTTGAATGCAAACCAGGAAGTCGCTGCGAACAGCATAAAAACGCATGCTCCAAGCAAAAGAAAGCGAGTGTTGAGTTTCATGACATCAGGTCAAAAACGTTGTCGCAGAACTATACCATGAACCACCCAGGGAATTATGTTTGCAAAGTGAGCACCGGTTTCTGATGACTGCTAACGGACCTTAATTTTAATGACTTGTAATGCAGGTCAGTGTCATTTCTAGATGGTCGAAGATAACTCAAGGAATGCTGCCAACCCGTCTCAGCTAAATCCCCGTTAACAGGGAAATTTACAGGGAATTTTTCAAAATTTAATGCCCGATTTCGAATTAGGTATCCACAAAACCCAAGCACAGAGCCGGTTTACAGCCATCCCAATATTATTGAAGAAAAAATAACAGGGAATTTAAATCGAGGTATCAGGGAGTTTTATTTTTGTAACAAGTAACCGTCTGTACGCCTCTGGATGGATAGAAAATCGCTGTTTTACAGCCCGCTTCGAATGCGTATTGGGGATTCGAACCGGCACCTTTAAATCATTGGTCAACAGTTATGAACCTACCAATACCTCATGTAACCAGCTTCATGTCGTTACCGTTTGCTCGTGCTTTTTCATCTTCCGATATAAAACGAAATTATCCAGTTTTGATTCATGGGGCATGGGAAAATACACCCTCTCTCGTCCAACATTACCCGGGATGACCAACTCAATGCCACCCAAACCGAACCCCGTCCGACGCATATCCTCTCTTCGGGATCTGTGGCCATTTTTACGCCCCTATCGCGGAAGGATCGCGCTGGCTTTTGTTTTATTATGCATTGGTTCTGGCACATTGCTTTTGGTGCCGCTGGCATTTCGTGACCTTATAGATTTCGGTTTTGGACAGAAGCTAAATGCCAGTGGCAGGCTACTGGGGACGCTAAGCCTGAATGGGCACTTCGCCGCACTGTTCGGATTGGCGACCTTGTGGGCATTAACCGTTGCGGCGCGCTATTACACAGTAACATGGGTTGGTGAGCGAGTGACTGCAGATTTGCGTAGCGCGGTATATGCGCGAGTGTTAACGCAATCTCCTCAGTTTTTCGAGACCTTGCAAACCGGAGAAGTGTTATCACGGCTTACAGGCGACACCACCCTGATCCAAACCGTAGTCGGAAGCTCCATCTCGATGGGCCTGCGTAGCCTGTTCCAGTTTGTCGGCGGAATGGTGATGCTGGCAGTAACAAGTTTTTATCTGTTTGCACTAAATCTTGGCCTGATGGCGATATTGACGTTACCCCTTATTGCGATTGGCCGTAAAGTCAAAAAACTCTCTCGCGAGTCCCAGGACAAAATTGCCGACGCCTCGGCGCTTGCGAGTGAAATACTTAACGCAGTGCCAACCGTACAGGCTTATACACAGGAACAACGCGAAATCAATCGGTTTGCCGACCGCGCGGAAATAAGTTTTACCACCGCGATTCAGCGAACACGCGTGCGTTCGGCAATGACCGCGCTGATCATTACTGCCGTGATGGGTTCCATTATTTTCGTACTATGGGTCGGCGCTAACCAGGTTCATGAAGGTAGCATGACGGGCGGGCAACTGGCTTCTTTCGTTCTGTATGCCGTTCTGGTGGCTGGCGGTGTAGGCACGATGTCGGAAGTATGGGGGGATGTCATGCGTGCGTCAGGTGCAACCGAGCGATTACTGGAACTGCTTCTCGCAAAGCCAACTATTGTTGAAGTTGATGCGCCGCAACCGCTGCCACAAACCAGAATAGTTGAGATTCAGTTCGATAATGTCACCTTCCGTTATCCATCACAAATGCAAACGGCTGCGCTGGATGGCATTGCGCTCGATATCACACCGGGTGAAAGCGTTGCGCTGGTCGGCCCATCTGGTGCAGGTAAAACGACCCTGTTCCAACTTTTGTTGCGGTTTTACGATGTGTCTGATGGTACGATTCGATTCAACGGTCAGGATATACGCCAACTGTCCTTGCATGAATTGCGAGACAAAATTTCCATCGTGCCGCAAGACTCGGTGATCTTCTCGGCCAATGCGATGGAAAATATTCGGTATGGGCGCCCGGCCGCCAGCGACGATGAAGTTATGGTTGCGGCCAAATCGGCACAGGTGGAAGAATTCATCAGTCGCTTGCCGGAAGGCTATCAGACATTTCTGGGGGAACGCGGAACCCGTTTGTCCGGCGGGCAGCGCCAACGTATTGCCATTGCGCGTGCGATCCTGAAAAATGCCCCCCTGTTATTGCTCGATGAGGCCACCAGCGCACTGGATGCAGAATCAGAAATTCTGGTGCAAGAAGGATTGAATGCTGCAATGCAGGGACGCACAACAATCATCATTGCACACCGACTTGCCACCGTGAAGAAGGTCAGCAAGATTATTGTGCTGGAACATGGCCGTATTGTCGAAACCGGCGCACCGGAAGATTTACGGAAACAGAGCGGCCTGTACGCGCGCCTCGCGCGCTTGCAATTTGATGTTGAATAATGTGCTGCCCAATCAGTCTTATGAATAATTTATCGACCAGGCAATAGATTAACAGGGCAAGTGAATGCATATTTTTGATTCGAACAGGTACCGATTCGCGGTTGGATGCGGGTCATTCTCGTCATGAACAACAAAGCTCAAACTGTTGTTCTGATTCACGGGCTGTGGATGAATGGCCTAATATTTCTAGCCCATCAGAGCTGGTTGAGTGCAGAGGGATTCGCAGTTCACAGATTTTCCTATCCTTCCATGCAGGGTGGCATGAATGACAATGTTCAATTGCTGTCCAATTGCATCAATAAAACTGCGGGTTCTTCCATCCATCTGGTCGCACACAGCCTCGGAGGTCTTGTCGCGTTAAAAATGCTTTCGCATGAACCTGATGTGCGCATACGCAGTCTGGTTCTATTGGGAACCCCATATAAGGGTTGTCATTGCGGCCTTACACTCGCCAAAACTCCTTTACTAAAGGCGATTGTCGGACGCACGTTCAACGACTGGTTGAGGCTGCCCTGTCCCGCATGGCCCTCTGGAGTGGAGGTTGGCGTCATCTCAGGCACCCGTCCAATCGGTTTAGGACGCCTGATTCCCGGACTGGCGCACCCCAACGATGGTGTCATTGCCGTCGAAGAAACATACATTCCAGTTGCCAAGGACAGTATCGCGCTGAACGTCAATCATTCCGGCATGCTTTTGTCCCGCACCTGCTCCAGACAAATCTCCCACTTTATAAGAACGGGGAGTTTCTTGCATGTTTAGGCTTATTCTTGTTACAACCCTGTTCTTGCTCTTTGCTGGCTGCAAAAACATTGCCTACTATGCTCAAGCTGTCGAAGGGCAGATAAAGCTCATCGCTGCGGCGAGACCTATTTCGGAAGTTGTCAACGACACCGCGACCAGTCCATATCTGAAACAGCATCTCGAACAAGCAATCGCCATTAGAGAATTTGCCAGCCGTGAACTTGCTCTGCCGGACAACAAAAGCTATCGTTCCTACGTTGACCTCGGGCGTCCCTTTGTCATCTGGAACGTTTTCGCAGCACCCGAATTATCCGTGGAACCGAAGGAGTGGTGTATGGTGTTCATTGGCTGCGTCAACTATCGCGGCTACTATGACAAGAATGATGCCGAGCGCTACGCCGCTGAATTAAATCAGGCAGGAGCAGATACCTATATTATTGGTGTTACCGCTTATTCCACCCTCGGATATTTCAATGATCCGGTGCTTAATACTTTTTTG
>CAIQPV010000599.1 GCA_903873725.1 uncultured Nitrosomonadales bacterium | reverse complement strand
CGATCTCTACATGGCGGAGACGCTGATTCCGGCGGTGGAAGAATTGAGACGGCAATATTTGCGCTTTCGCGACGACCCAGAATTCAAGGCGGAATTCGCTTATGAGCTGAAACACTATGTGGGTCGCCCTAGTCCGGTCTATCACGCTAAAAATTGGACGGATCGTCTGGGCGGCGCGCAGATATACCTGAAGCGCGAAGACCTGAACCATACCGGGGCGCACAAGATCAATAACGCCATCGGCCAGGCGTTGCTGGCGAAGCGCATGGGCAAGAAGCGCGTCATTGCGGAAACGGGCGCCGGCATGCACGGCGTGGCAACGGCAACAGTGGCGGCTCGTTACGGCATGGAATGTATAGTCTACATGGGTGCGGAAGACGTGCAGCGCCAGTCGCCAAATGTGTTCCGCATGAAACTGCTGGGGGCGACCGTGGTGCCGGTGGAGAGCGGTTCAAAGACGCTCAAGGATGCATGCAACGAAGCGATACGCGATTGGGTGACCAACGTCGAGACCACCTTTTACATCTTCGGCACGGCGGCTGGCCCGCACCCGTATCCGATGATGGTACGTGATTTTCAGTGCGTCATCGGCGATGAGGCGAAGATGCAGATGCCGGAAATGGCTGGCCGTCAGCCGGATGCGGTGATCGCATGTGTGGGCGGAGGCTCCAATGCCATCGGCCTGTTTTATCCTTACATTGGTGTAGAGGGTGTCAAATTGATCGGCGTGGAGGCGGGCGGGTACGGCTTGGCATCCGGTCAGCATGCCGCACCGCTGACTGCAAACAGCAAAGTCGGTGTGCTGCACGGCAACCGCGTCTATCTGATGCAGGACGAGAACGGACAGATCATCGAAACCCATTCCATTTCTGCCGGATTGGATTACCCCGGCGTCGGCCCGGAACACTGCTGGTTGAAAGATACAGGCCGCGCGGAATATGTGGCGATCACCGACGATGAAGCGATGCAGGCATTCCATGACCTGTGCAGATTCGAAGGTATCATCCCCGCGCTGGAATCCAGCCACGCCTTGGCACATGCCGCGAAGATCGCACCGGCCATGGGCAAGGACAAAGTGCTGCTGGTGAATCTCTCCGGACGCGGCGACAAGGACATCAATACTGTGGCGCGGCTGAAAGGCATTACATTATGAGTCGCATTCAAACCGCTTTCGAGAAGCTCAAACTGCATCGGCGCAAGGCGCTGATCCCTTTTATTACCGCCGGTGATCCTGATCCGAAAATCACGGTGTCGTTGCTGCACACGCTGGCGGAAGCGGGTGCGGACGTGATTGAACTTGGCGTGCCATTCTCCGATCCGATGGCAGACGGGCCGACCATACAACGTGCCTCGGAGCGTGCCCTGAAGCACAGGGTGAGTCTAAGCGACGTGCTTGGGATGGTGGCAGAATTCCGCAAAAATGACAGTACTACGCCACTGGTGTTGATGGGATACGGCAATCCTATCGAAGCGATGGGTTGGGAAACATTCGCCCAACGGTGCGCCGGAGCGGGCGTGGACGGTGTGCTCACAGTGGATTTTCCGCCGGAAGAGAGCCATGAGGCGTTCGGTCATTTACAGCGTCACGGGATTGATCCGATTTTCCTGCTTGCACCGACTACCAACGACGAGCGCATTGCCAAGGTAGCGAAGCAGGCGCGTGGTTACGTGTATTACGTTTCGCTCAAGGGGGTGACCGGTGCCGGGAATCTGGATTTGGGCGACATCGAACGAAAAATCCCGCAACTCAAAAAACACATCACCTTACCCATCGGCGTGGGCTTCGGTATTCGTGACGCGGAAACTGCGCTGGCTGTTGCGAAGCTGTGCGACGGCGTGGTGGTGGGCAGCCGCATCGTGCAGGAAATCGAGAACTCAAACGAGCAAAATCTGCTTGCCAATGTGGGCAGGCTGGTCAAGGAATTAAGGCTGGCGGTGGATCAGGCTTAGAAAATAATGTAGGTTGGGTTAGCGTTGTTTGCGTAACCCAACATTTGCAATGTTGGGTTACGCGATGAAGCTGCTAACCCAACCTACGGAATCATAGAGGAACACAAAATGAGCTGGTTTCAAAAATTATTGCCGCCAAAAATCAATCGCCGTGAACTGGGCGCGGAGAGCAAAAAAAATGTGCCCGAGGGCTTGTGGCACAAATGCCCGGCCTGTCAGGCAGTACTGTACCACTCCGACCTGGAAAAAAACTTTAGTGTCTGCCCCAAATGCAACCATCATCACCGCATCACCGCACGCACCCGCCTGGATTGGTTGCTGGATGCCGAGGGTCGGTTTGAGATCGGTGCCGAAGTGCAGCCGCTGGATACCTTGAAATTCAAGGATAGCCGCAAATACAGCGAGCGCCTGACCGTTGCCCAGCGTGAAACCGGCGAGAGTGATGCGATGGTAGTGATGCAGGGCAGCGTGCATGCATTGCCGCTTGTAGTGGCGGTGTTCGAATTTACCTTTATGGGCGGTTCCATGGGGTCGGTGGTGGGCGAGCGTTTCGTGCGCGGCGTACAACTCGCCACCGAGCAGAACATGCCGTTCGTCTGCTTTTCTGCCAGTGGCGGGGCACGTATGCAGGAAGGCTTGCTTTCGCTGATGCAGATGGCCAAAACTTGCGGTGCACTGACCCAGTTGAGCCAAGCCAGGTTGCCGTTCATTTCGGTGTTGACCGATCCTACCATGGGCGGGGTTTCCGCCAGTTTTGCCTTCATGGGCGACGTGGTGATTGCCGAACCCGGCGCGCTGATCGGCTTCGCCGGTGCGCGGGTGATCCAGCAGACGGTGAGGGAAACATTACCCGAAGGATTTCAGCGTGCGGAGTTTTTGCTGGAACACGGTGCGATAGACATGATTGTTGACCGACGTGAAATGCGCAAGCAATTGGCGACATTGATTACGTTGTTGACCAAGCAATCGGCAGTGGCGGAGATTGAGGCGGCTTAAACCGGATGCTCTACTACGCGCTTAAAGTTGGGATGTCCGCACTGGTCATCGTGGCAATTGCGGAAATCGCAAAGCGGAGTAGTGGTTTTGCCGCACTGCTGGCCGCGTTGCCGCTAACCTCGTTATTGGCGTTTATGTGGATGCACTTTGATGGCTCAGAGCCTGAACGTATTGCGGAAATTTCCAGCCAGATTTTTTGGCTGGTGTTGCCATCCCTGGTCTTGTTTCTGCTTCTGCCCTTGCTGCTCAGGCAGGGCTTGGGTTTCTGGTTGAGTCTCGCAATTTCCGTTATCGTTACCGCAGGTTGCTATTTGGCTATGCTGCCTGTGTTGCGCAAGTTTGGTGTGCAGTTGTAATAGTTGAATTATTTGAAATGCCCCCCCAGACCCTTGCCGACTGGCTGACTTACCTCGAATCCCTGCATCCCAAAGCCATCGCTCTAGGTTTGGAGCGGGTCGCGCAAGTCAAGCAGCGTCTCAATCTTCAAGCTGATTTTCCCATCATCACGGTTGGTGGTACCAACGGCAAGGGTTCTGTGTGCGCGATGCTGGAAAGCATATTACATGCGGCCGGATATCGCGTAGGTTGCTATACCTCACCGCATCTGCTGGATTACAACGAGCGCGTGCGCATCGGAAAAAGACAGGTGAACGATGCCGAATTGTGCGTTTCGTTTACAAGAATTGAAGAGGTACGGGGCGACATCCCGTTAACTTATTTTGAATTTGGCACCTTGGCGGCAATGCAGTGTTTTGTCGGACACAAAGTGGAGGTCGCTATTCTTGAGGTGGGGCTGGGCGGCAGGCTGGATGCGGTGAATGCGTTCGACAGCGATTGTGCGGTGGTGACTTGCGTGGATATAGACCACACCGATTATCTGGGGGACACGCGCGAATTGATTGCATTTGAAAAAGCGGGAATTTTCCGTGCCGGCAAGGTGGCGGTGTTTGGCGACCGGGATATGCCTGATGCCATAGTCAATGAAGCACGGCGCATCGGTGCGGTGTTGTGGCATTTCGGAAGCGAGTTCCGGTTTCAACTCCCTTCTCCATCCGGGGGGAGGGAGTTGAAAGGGAGTGTTACCATGGAAAGAACTTCCCCCTCCCTAACCCTCCCCCAAAGGGAGAGGGAACTGACGCAATGGAATTATTACGGATTGAATGGAATACGTAACTCTCTTCCTTACCCATCCCTGCGTGGCACCTATCAACTCAACAACGCCAGCGCCGCGCTGGCGGCTTTGGATGCGCTGAAGGATAAACTGCCGGTGAGTATGGAGGCGATACGGCGCGGGCTGGTTGAAGTTGGTTTGCCGGGGCGTTTCCAGGTTGTGCCGGGTAGTCCGCAATTGATCCTGGACGTTGCGCACAACCCGCATGCGGCGCGTGCGCTGGCGCAGAATCTGTCCGGCATGCCGCCATGCCACAAAACGTTCGCGGTATTCTCCATGCTAAAGGATAAGGATATTGCCGGTGTGGTAAGGGCGATCAAGGGGCAGGTAGATGTGTGGATGGTCGCGGGGATCAATGTGCCGCGCGGGGCGTCTTCCGCAGAAATGGCTCTTGTGCTTGCCGGAGAAGGGGCGCAGGTGCGGGAGTTTCCTTCGATAGAAAATGCTTTACAGCAAGCCTGTAATGAGGCCTCCGAAAATGATAGAATTATCGCCTTTGGTTCATTCTATACGGTTGCGGAAGTGATGCATGCGCGCGGTCTGCGCCATGCCTGATTTTCGCGGGGACGCACGATGGCAAAGCAGATCAGGGATGATGAGGACAGATTAAAGCGGCAGGCGCGGCGGAGGCTGATAGGTGCAGTGGCCCTCACTACCGCAATTGTAGTGGTGTTGCCCATGGTGCTGGACAGAGAGCCGAAGCCGGTAGGCCAGGACATCGAGTTGCGTATTCCCGACAAGGACAAGGTTGGCGCATTCGCTCCAAAGATTGAATTGCCATCTGCCAGCGTACCTGTTGCCATGTATCCGGCCGCATCTGTTGTAGCTGTTTCCGCGCCCGCAATTATCAGTCCGCCTGCGCCACAAGCGGTGATTGCACCTGTGGCAACGGTAGTGCCGGACATCAAACCGGCATCGTCCACGGCCAAAACGGCGGTCATTGCCCAGGAACACAAGCCGGGCAATGGCAAGCCTGCCGGGGCTGCGCATACTGAACAGGGGCAACCTGTTCCCCGGACGGGTTTCGTGGTGCAGGTCGGTGCATTTGCCAATGCCGATACCGCGCATAGCTGGCAGAAGAATTTGAGCCAGCAGGGCTTCAGGACTTATACCGAAAAAATTGGTAACAAGGTGCGGGTACGTATTGGACCTTACTCCACGCGCGAAGAAACGAACAAGGCGCGCCACAAGCTGGAAGCGAAGGGCCTGCACTCGAATATTGTTGAACTGGATTAATTTACTTATGGGAGCTTCTAAATGACGGCCTTTGATTACTCCGTCATGGCTGTTGTCCTGCTGTCTGCATTGCTGGGATGGTGGCGCGGCCTGGTGTACGAAATCCTGTCGCTGCTGGGTTGGATTGCGGCCGTGGTGGTGTCGCGGCTGTTTGCCTCCAGCCTCGCGCCTTACATGCCTGCCGCGCTGGGGGAAGAATCCGCCAGAATTGCTGCGGCCTTCGTTGCCTTGTTTGTTGCCACTTTGATTGTCGGCGGTATCGTTGCGTGGCTGCTTTCGAAACTGGTCAAGTGGGTCGGCTTCGGGTGGCTGGACGGTTTGCTGGGGGCTTTGTTCGGCATGTTGCGCGGAGTTTTGGTGGTGCTGGTGCTGGTGGTATTGGCAGGCATGACCCGCTTGCCGCAGGAGCAGTTCTGGCGTAACGCATGGTCGAGCAAACCGTTGGAAAGCATGGCGCTGGCAATTCATTCATGGTTGCCGGATAGTGTGGCGAAACGTGTGCATTATTAAATTCAGTTTGCCTCGAAATTGAACATCGGGATTAATTTATGTGTGGAATTTTAGGCGTTGTCGCACAAGCACCGGTAAACCAGTTGCTGTATGACGGTTTGCAGGTATTGCAGCACCGCGGGCAGGATGCGGCGGGCATCGCCACCATAGACGGCAACACGTTCCATCTGCACAAGGGCAACGGCTTGGTGCGCGACGTGTTCCGTACCCGCAACATGCGGATACTGCAGGGCAATGCGGGAATCGCGCATGTGCGCTATCCCACTGCTGGTTCTGCCGTCGACCATAACGAAGCGCAACCGTTCTATGTCAATTCACCATACGGCATTGTACTTGGCCATAATGGCAACCTCACCAATACCGAGCAGTTGCAACAGGAATTGTTTCTGGAAGACCGGCGCCATGTGAACACCCGTTCCGATTCGGAAGTGTTG
>CAIQPV010000598.1 GCA_903873725.1 uncultured Nitrosomonadales bacterium | reverse complement strand
TGTAGCCTATGTAATCAGCGGCAAACTGGGGTTAATGCTGGCGCTCCCGCCCGGCTATTCGTCCCCGATATTTCCGCCCGCAGGAATCGCAGTCGCGGCGGTATTGATAGGCGGCAGAAAAACGCTGCCGTGGATATTTCTCGGCTCCTGGTTGCTTAATGTCTGGGTAGGCCATTCAGCCAGCCAGCAAATCAGCACTACCGGTTTAACGGTAGCGACCATCATAGCCATTGCTTCAATGTTGCAAGCTGCCATTGGGGGATGGGGGTTGCGGCGGATGATCGGCTACCCGGTCTCCCTCGACCATGGCGGTGAAATTTTGCGTTTCCTGCTGCTGGCACCGCTTATTTGCCTGACCAGCGCAAGCCTTTCCGTAAGCGGCCTCCTGGCTTTCGGTATGATTGCCCCGGCCGATTTTGCGGCAAACTGGGCTTCCTGGTGGGTTGGCGATACGTTCGGTGTGGTGGTGATGCTTCCGTTGGTCATGATCGTCGCGGGTGAGCCACGCATTTTGTGGCAAAGCCGGACGTACACGGTCGCGCTTCCGATGTTGTTGGTCTTTGCACTTGTTGTTGCGATTTTCCTCAAGGCCAACCAATGGGAATATAACGACTCGCTCTCGGACTTCCGGCAACTTTCCCAACAAGCCCTTAATCAGGTTCAAACCAAGCTTGAAGAACAGGAATCCTTGCTTGAACAAACGGCGGGACTGCTCATTCACGATTCCAGCGGTCACGTTACACGAGAAGAGTTTCACCTTTTCGTCCAGAAATCGCTGCGCCGTTTCTCCATGATCCAAGCTCTTGAATGGGCACCGGAAGTAGGCGGGACACAGCGAACGGGTTTTGAAAGAGCACAGCGCAGTGACTTTCCGGGATTCGAAATTCGCGAGCGAAATGCTGCGGGGCAATTGCGGCGGGCCGGTGACCGCGTTTCATTCTATCCGGTAACCTACGTCGAACCGCTTGCCGGCAATGAACCTGCAGTGGGATTCGATCTCGCCTCGAATCCTGCAAGGTCGGAGGCATTAAGCAAAGCAATTCAAAGCAGAACGATAACCGCAACAGCGCCGGTGCATCTGGTTCAGGAACGTCAGCAGCAGGAAGGAGTGCTGCTGCTGTTGGCAGTCACTCCCGGTGCCGAAAAATCCGGGGTCGTCCTGACCGTCCTGCGCATGGGCGATTTCATGGACAAGTTGTTGCAGGATACGCGTCCCATGCTTTATGCCCGGCTGGTTGATTTTGACGGACAAAAAACTCTTTATGATAACTTTGTCCCCGATGCCCGGCGCGTCCTGTACGAAAGCACTTTCGATTTTGGCACCCGCCATTACCGGCTGGAAACTGCTCCCACCCCCGCTTATTTCACGCAACACCACCGCTGGCAAAGCTGGAGTGTGCTCGCTGCCGGTATTTTGGGTACGGGCCTGCTGGGTGCATTACTTCTGCTCGGTACAGGTTATACCGCACGCATCGAGGCGCAGGTGGAGGACAGAACCGGTAAACTTAAGGAAATAGATTCGAAATATCGTCTGGTGGTAGACAACGTCAAAGAAATCATCTTCATGACCGATGCCCAAGGGTTGTGGACGTTTCTCAACAGGGCATGGGAAGAAGTGACGGGCTTTGCCGTGAATGAATCATTGGGGAAACTCTTCCTTAACTATATCCATCCCGATGATCGCCAGCGCAATCTCGAACTGTTTGAACCTCTGATCCAGCGAAAGAAGGATTATTGCCAGCATGAGATTCGCTACTTGACGCGTGACGGTGGTTTTCGATGGATCGAAGTATATGCCCGTCTCGGTCTGAACGAACAGAACGAAATTATCGGCACTTACGGAACGTTGATGGACATCACCGAGCGCAAACGGGCAGAAGTTGCCTTGCGCGAAAGCGAAAGCCGTTTGCGTGTCATGCTGGAAAATGAGTTGGTTGGCATTGTTACGGTCAAGGATCGCATCATTCAGTGGGCGAATCCGGCTTATGAAAAAATGCTGGGTTACGAAAAGGGCGAACTGAACGGTAAACCGACCCGGCAGAGTTTCGTGAGTGACGAGGCACACCGGAATTTTGGTGAAACTGCCTATCCGGTAATTCAAGCCGGCAACATCTTTCGCACTGAAATCGGGCATCGCCGCAAGGATGGCCGTATTATCCGCGTTGATTTGAGCGGTTCCATTTTGAATTCGGAAACGGGGGTATCGCTTTGGGGGTTTGTGGATGTCACTGCACGGGTTGAAAGCGAACAGGAACTGAAACGCTCGAACATTGAGCTGGAACAATTCAGCTACGCCATTTCGCACGACTTGCGCCAGCCTTTGCGCATGATCAGCAGCTACCTGCAATTGATTGAAATCAGTATGGGGAATACGCTAGACCAAACCAATCGCGAATATTTCAAGTTTGCGATTGAAGGCGCGCAACGCATGGATCAGATGCTGGTCGGGCTACTGGATTATTCGCGGGTAGGCAGAAAGAGTGACCCGTTCGCCTGGGTTGAAAGTCGTGCCCTGCTGGACGAGGCTATTTTATTCCTTGGTCCGGCTATTGACGATGCGCAGGCATCCCTTGAGATCGAAGGAGAGTGGCCGCAAGTATGGGTTAGCCGCGACGAGATAATGCGGCTCTTGCAAAACCTTGTCGGCAATGCCGTGAAGTACCGGGTTGCAGGCCGCACCCCGCAAATCCGCATACACGGCGAAGTGGTAGGCAAACTATGGCGCGTGTCGGTATCGGATAACGGTATCGGCATTAACCCGACCCAGATCGGCAGGCTGTTTCAGGTGTTTCAGCGCCTGCAATCGCGCGCCAGTTACGAAGGGAATGGTATTGGGCTGGCGCTATCCCGCAGAATTGTCGAACATCACGGCGGGCGCATCTGGGCAGAATCCGCCGGGGAAAACCGGGGCAGCACATTTTGCTTTGAACTCACACTGGAGCACAAGGCATGAGTACAACCGGCACATCAAATCTGACGGGGTATGGGAATATGCACTTGGGAATTCCGGATGGAAAGTTAAACAGTGGCAATGATGAAAGCAGGGTATGAGTGAGAAACCGGCACATGAAGTAAAGATCCTGGCCGTGGAGGATGATCCGGGTGACTTCGGGTTGATCCGGGTTTATCTGCGGCTGGCAGGATATGGCATGAATGTCGAGCAGAACACGGTGAGTTGGGCTTCGACCCTGGCGGACGCGAAGAAACAAGTCGCGTGCAATATCCCGGATGTTGTGTTGCTTGATTTGAACTTGCCGGATTCAACCGGCCTGGCAACCGTAATTGAAATGCGTAACGCTTTACCGGGCGTGCCGATCATCGTATTGACCGGTAATGACAACAAGGAAGCCGCTGTCGCCGCATTGAAAGAAGGCGCGCAGGATTATCTGGTGAAAGGACAATACGAACATGATGCTCTTGGCAAGGCGGTATTGCACGCTTTGGTGAGGACCAATCTGGAAGCACGTTTGCGGCTGTTTGAAGTTGCGCTGAACGCGGCGGCTAATGCCATTGTGATTACCGATCAGGACGCCCGGATCGAGTGGGCAAATCCTGCCTTTACCCAATTGACCGGGTTTGCCGCTGGTGAGGCAATCGGCCATAAACCGGGCGAACTTATCTCGTCGGGCCGGCAGGGGCAACCGTTCTATCAGGCCCTTTGGGAAACTATTCTGTCCGGTTCAAACTGGAAGGGAGAGGTAATCAACCGGCGCAAAGACGGAGTTTTATATCATGAGGAAATGTCGATCGCACCGGTGATGGATCCGCATGGCAACATCAACCATTTCGTTGCCGTCAAGCATGATATTTCCGAACGCGCTGCTGCCGAACGGAAGATGCAGGAATTGAATGCCGACCTTGCGGCGACCTTGCGGGCCATCCCTGATTTGCTTTTCGAACTTGACCAGCATGGTCAATACATCAACGTATGGGCGAATAATCCGGAACTCCTCGCCGCGCAGAAAGAACTTATTCTGGGTCATACAGTCCGGGAATTGCTTCCGCCCGAAGCTGCGGCTACAGTCATGTCCGCGCTGAGTGAGGCCGGGGAAAAAGGTTACTCACAGGGACAAATTATCCGGCTTAGCCTTTCCCATGGGGAAACCTGGTTTGAACTTTCGACATCGCTCAAGGAGACGACCGGTTCATCCGGCAAGCGCTTCATCATGCTGTCGCGCGACATTACCAAGCGTCATGAGATGGAAGAAGTAGTGAGGCAGTTTGCGTTCTATGATCCTCTCACCAAGTTGCCGAATCGGCGTTTGCTGAATGACCGCCTGGGTCAGACCATGGCTGCCAGCAAGCGTAGCGGCCGTTACGGCGCGCTGATGTTTCTGGATTTGGATAATTTCAAACCGCTTAATGATCTGCATGGACATGATGCGGGTGACTTGCTGCTGGTCGAGGTGGCGCACCGTATTAGTAGTTGTATGCGTGAAGCAGATACCGTGGCGCGTTTCGGCGGCGATGAATTCGTGGTGATGCTTAATGAGCTGGATCCTGATAAAGCGGAATCTGCCGCGCAAGCGGGCATCGTTGCGGAAAAAATCCGTACTGTTCTGGCAGACCCGTACCTGCTGACAATCAGGCAGGAGGGCAAAGCGGAATTCACCGTCGAACATCGTTGCTCATCGAGTATCGGCGTGGTGCTATTCCTCAATCATGAAGCCAACCATGAAGAAATCATCAAACGGGCTGACATGGCGATGTATCACGCGAAAGAAGCCGGGCGAAACCTGGTACGCTTCTTCGATCCGCAATCTTGATTGGCGCGCCGGGAACAAGTGTCTTTTCCCCTGTATATAACTTCCGTTTCTAATGCGAACCGGAATCGGATGAGGCGTTGGCTATCCAGCGCGCCAGACAGGCACTGAGGCTGTCACGGTTGATGGGCTTGGTCAGGAAGTCGTCCATGCCGGCGGCACGGCAGGCTTCATGGTCCGATTGCATGGCGTTGGCGGTGAGCGCGACGATCGGGCTGCGCGCGTTCGGCCCGCCCTGCGAGCGAATCTGCCGGGTCGCTTCCAGACCGTCCATTTCCGGCATCTGCATGTCCATCAGGATCAGCGCGTAACGCGCCTTGCTTGCCGCCGCAACCCCCTCAAGGCCGTTTTCAGCAAGATCGGCGGTGTAGCCGAGGCGACCCAGCAACGCCAGTGCGAGCTTCTGGTTGATCTTGTTGTCCTCCACCAGCAACAGGCGCGGCGGCAAGTTCTCTTCCTGCTGTGCCGGTCCGGCAACCGGAACCGGCGCTGGCCGGGATAAGTTGCTCTGCTCCTTGTCGGCAGACGCCTCCATTTCTGACGGGCTTGGCTCCCGGGCAGCCACGTCGCTCTCGGCCAGCGCTTCTGTCGTGGCCTCCAGCGGCAATTCGAACCAGAACCGGCTGCCTTGCCCGTCGATGCTGTCGACTCCGATGCTGCCGCCCATGCCCTCGACCAGCCGCTTGCTGATCGCGAGTCCGAGGCCGGTCCCCCCGAATTTGCGCGTCGTGGAGGCGTCAACCTGGCTGAAATTGGAGAACAGCCGCTCGCGCGCTTCCAGCGGAATGCCGATGCCGGTATCCACCACCTCAAAACGCAGTCCCCCGGGCCGGCGCCCGATCTTCACCCGTACCTCGCCCTGCGCGGTAAACTTGACCGCGTTGCCGGCAAGATTGAGCAATATCTGGCGGATGCGGAGACTGTCGCCGATGAAGTTGCCGGTGGCGTCGGCAGCGATCTCGACACAAAAGTCGATCCCTTTTCCCTTCGCCCTGATTTTAAGCAGCGATGACACGGCATCGGCCAGGGTGTCCACGGAGAACGGGTGATTTTCAAACTCCATGCGCCCGGCCTCGATTTTGGACAGGTCGAGGATGTCGTTGATGATGGCGAGCAACGATTCGCCCGATACGGCAATATCGCGGGCGAATTGCCGCTGCTCGTCGTCAAGCCGGGTATCCAGCAGCAGTTGAGCCATGCCGATCACTCCGTTCATCGGCGTCCGTATCTCGTGCGACATGTTCGCCAAAAACTGCGATTTGGCGCGACTGGCGTCCTCGGCAACACTCAAGGCATTGACCAGTTTCGCGGTCAGCTTATTGATATCGTCGGCGAGTCCGGCTATCTCGTTCCCCTGATGCCCTTTCGGAACCTGTAATTTCTCTCCTGCCGCCGCATCAATGCTGTGCAGGTTATTGGATAATGCCCGGATTGGCCGTACCACTGCATAGAGAAGTATCAGCACTACAGTAGTAGCCACAAAAATAAGTTGCAGGGCCAGCATGGAGACTGTGAAATTAACTTTCTCAAACACCTGCTTATCGATGGCCTTTACATCGGGTTCAATCACGATTTCGCAGATCACCTTATCTTTGTCGAAAGGCGACTTGATCAGTCTGGATACAGGATGCGACACGGCTTCACGCTTTGCGCCATCGTTGGTCAAACCGGCCCCGTTCCCGCGCGCCAATTCCCGGTTATTGGCCCTCACGACAACGCTTGCCACTCCGTTGTTCTTGAGCAAGCCGGCAACAAGCTCTGCTGCCAACTGTTTATCTTCGACAAAACAGGCGACACTGGCCGTGCTTTCGACGGTGTCCAGCAATTCATCCAGGTGCTTCGTAAAAAACTTCTGCGTGTCGGCAGCTGTTATATAAGCAGTAATCAGGACAAAAATTACCACGATACCCGCAACCGCCACGATGGCACTGACGACCGTCCCGAATAAAATGCCTTTGCGGAATGGATTGATCATTTCTCGTTGAGTTCGAAAACCACTTTAACTTGCGCACTTATCTTGCTGCGGGTTACATATGCCAGCGAACTGCGGTCATCAATCACCTTCTGTATTGCTTCCTCCTGGCTGCGCACCAAAGCCGGAGGGGTCGCGCGGCCGGTAAAATGAAGCCTGGCCCAATATGCGTTGATCTCGCTTATGCTCTTGCCTGTAAGTCGTGCGTAAAAATTCTCGCGCTCCACCGACGTGTCGGGGAGATCCAGGGGCAATGCCGGTATCCCGGATGACAATTGCCGGTTTCGTCCCATAAAAATATCAATGACGTCGTCCTTGCTTAGCAAGTCCACGCCGCTTTTTGGATTCACGATAACGACAATGTCTGCCGCAAACACGGAAGCCGCGCAAATCACGCACAGGCCAAGCACAAGAAGATAGCGGCGTAGCATGGTCAAAAAACTGTATCGTAAGTAAAGGTCAGCAGACGGGCACTACCGTAGTTTGGAGTGTAACCCGCATCACTATGATCCGACTCACTGTCAAACTGAACCTTCACATCGCTGGTCGCTGTCAGGTCGTATCGCAGTGTCAACGAAAGGGTCTGTTGCATATCCTGACTATAAGTCCAGGGCAGGACGCCCGGCAGCAGGCCCTCGGTAACCGCCGAACCTTTGTATCGTCCCCAGGTAGCCATGGGTTGCCATTTCTGATAGTGATAGCCAACGCCGACAAGTTGCGCATGATCCTTATAATTTAAGCCGGGATGATCAATTTGAATAAATTCGGTGCGGAGCAACCAGTTCCGGTAATCCGCGTTAACGGTTAAACCAAATATCTGTTGCTTTGCCGGGGGATAAATAACACTTGGCGGTAGAGTGTAGGCTTGTCCGTCCCATCCGTTACTGACAAGGTTTTCCTGAGTGCCGGATTGAATATATACGGCACGGGTTTCAAGCCAGTCTTTGGACAGGGTCAGGTCGCCACCAACGATGTTGGACCATTTAATGCCGGATTGGCTCTGGCGGCCATTATATATTTTCCAGTACCCGCTATTGTTATTGGTTTCATTTCCGGCGAACAGGTCGGCAGTTGCCGACCAATCCCGGAACCGATCCTGGTATCTTACGCTCACGCCGCTGTAGTTGACTGCCTCCCACCCGTACAGGCCCGGCGGTAAATGCGTCCACGGGAGAGAAAAACCAATGTCCTGCACATCCGAGTAATAAAACATTGGCAGCCGTTTACGTCCAAGCTGAATGGAAATTTTGTCATTCAGATTGTAATTGCCATAAAGCCATTCCAGGTCTGCGGTACCCGTGGCGCCGCGAACCACAAGCTGTGCCGTAAGCGAAACACTGCTGTAGGCAGCGCTCCCCTGCACGCCCAGCTTGGAATCCGGCTTCCATTGCAAACTGGAACGGCTATCGTAAACGCCGGCCTGGGCATAATCGGAAATAAAACAGGGGCAATTGTAATCCTCAACATTGGCACGGGTGCCGCCCAGCATCTTGCCTGCCGCTATCGTATAAAATCCCGAGCCGGAATACTCGACAGCAGAGGCTTGTTCTCCATGAACAGAAGAAACGAAAAAAAACATCAAGAAGATAATCAGAATTCGGCTACTTGTACTCCTTACCATGTTTACCCCTAAATTTAAACATCCCGCAGCCTTTCGCCTTCCGACGAATACGGTTCATGCTACCAGTATTTTGTTTTGTTGCGCAACAAGCCTTCGGCGACCCAATCCTTCCCCGATACGAAATGTCATTTAAGGCAATCGGTATTTCCAACCGGCAACGAGTCCGGGCGGCAAACAGCCCTCTGTGTCGAGTATGATAACAGTGGTAAAATATCACGCTAGTTCGCGATCAATAATCCGGCATCATGCAAAACTTTTCCATACCCGTGACCGATTCCCAGCTTGAAGCAATCAAGCTTCCCCCGCACTCCGTCGAGGCCGAGCAATCTGTGCTGGGCGGCATCCTGCTGGATACCACCGCGTGGGACAAGATTTCCGACCTGATCAAAGAGTCTGACTTTTACCGCTTTGAGCATCGCCTGATCTACCGGCATATCGGGCGTTTGACCGAACAGGCCAAACCGGTAGATGTCATTACCGTGGCCGAGTCGCTGGAAAGCAATGCCGAACTCGACAAGGCGGGCGGTCTGTCTTATCTGGGGTCACTGGCGCAGAACGTGCCCTCTGCGGCCAACATCCGGCGCTATGCCGAAATCGTGCGCGAGCGCGCCATCATGCGCCAACTGGCCGAAGTCGGCAGCGATATTGCCACCAGCGCTTTCAATCCGGCAGGTCGCGACGCGCGGCAATTGCTGGATGAAGCGGAAAGCAAAGTATTGGCGATTTCTGAAGCCGGTGAACGCGGCAGCCAGGGCTTTGTGCATATTCCGCCCTTATTGACCCAGGTAGTTGAGCGCATCGAAACCCTCTATAGCCGCGACAACGACAGCGACGTTACCGGCGTTGCGACCGGCTTTACCGATCTGGACAGCAAAACTTCCGGCTTGCAACCGGGCGACCTGATCATTGTTGCCGGGCGCCCCAGTATGGGCAAGACCGCCTTCTCCATCAACATCGCCGAGCACGTCGCACTCGAAGTAAACAAACCGGTGGCGATTTTCAGTATGGAAATGGGCGGCACCCAACTGGCCATGCGCATGATCGGCTCGGTCGGCAAGCTCAACCAGCATACTTTACGCACCGGCAAGCTGGAAGACGATGACTGGTCGCGCATGACCCATGCTCTCGGGCGCTTAAACGACGCCCCGATTTATATTGATGAAACTGCCGCACTGAATTCGCTTGAATTGCGCTCCCGCGCGCGTCGCCTGCATCGCCAGTGCCAGGACAGAGGCGGCCTGGGACTGATTGTAATTGACTACATACAACTCATGTCTTCCATCTCCAGCAAGGGCGGTGAAAATCGTGCGACAGAAATCTCGGAGATTTCACGCTCTCTCAAAGGTCTGGCCAAGGAATTGCATGTACCGGTAATCGCCTTGTCGCAGCTTAACCGCAGCCTGGAACAGCGCCCCAACAAACGCCCGGTGATGTCCGACCTGCGCGAATCCGGTGCGATAGAACAGGATGCCGACTTGATTCTATTCATCTACCGCGACGAGGTTTACAACGAAGATTCGCCCGACAAGGGCAAGGCGGAAATTATTATAGGTAAGCAGCGTAACGGCCCGATAGGCAAAGTCGAGCTGACCTTCCGGGGCGAATACACGCGTTTTGATAACCTGGCCCATTCCGGGCAATATCGGTCCGAAGATTAATACGCAATTTGAATCCAAGCCGCAGTTAAATTTGAACCATACCGGCAGTTCGGTTACAATGCGCACCCTTTTACAGGCGCGTAGCTCATCTGGTTAGAGCGCTTCCTTGACATGGACGAGGTAGTTGGTTCGAATCCAATCGTGCCTACCATTCGGTAGTCCAAAGCAGTACCGGCAAGTTCACTTAACCCGCACAGTTGAATGCTTTGCGGTTTTTTTGTTGTCCAAGAAAGCACTATGCAACCACAATCTCCAGTCGCTTCCCCAAAGCGCGCATTGCTTCATTGGGCGCGTCGATCTTGGTGGTGTGCCCGAGATAGATCATCTTGTATATATTTTGCGGAGAAGTGCCCACCCTGCTTGGTTATGGTCTATTCTTGTGCTTTCCGGTAGAACTTGCAGATGTTGCGGGCTGGCGCACAACGAATGGCGTACCAGTCTGTTTGGCCAGCAAGCGTGCCTTTTCCGAAGCGCGGAGCAATGCTTGCGGAGCTTTCTGAAGATCAGGGTCTTTTGAATGGGAAACGGGAGCTTTCATATCGGTTATCCTTCTTCCAGCAATATGGGAGGTGCGCCTGAATTATCGTATAGTTGCCAGCTATTCACCAGCAACTTGTAGCGCGCAAGATTTTTAATTCCTGTTGCAAAACGACGCCGCACCACTATTTCGGGAACGTTATGCCCACCCTGTGCCACCCGAACTGCTACCCTCGCCAAAGCCATTTCCGCATTCGGCAAAGCAAGGAAGATCAGTTTTACCGCATAGCCTTCCCTTCGCCAAACCGGAATTATTTGCGCGTAAGTTAAACCGGAAAGCGTCGTCTCGAAAGCAAAGCTTTCTCCGCGCTTGGCATGTTCTGCCATCGCCTCCAACATCAGCCGTCCCGCCTTGAAAGCAACCAAATCAGGCGCGAATGGCGACAGTCCAGCAGCGATCAAGTCGGCATTCACGAAATTGGGGCAATATGCCTCATTCGGCAAAAACTCACGCGCAAAAGTGGTTTTGCCAGCACCGTTTGGCCCGGCAATGATCACGATGCGCTTGCTTTTTGAACCCGCCGAAGATTGGTCGATTTTTGTCATATCGATTTCTTCCTGCGCTTGGCCTTGGTCGCTTCCGTCGGCAACAAGCTGGTGAGTTGCCGGTAGCGTTCGAACAAAAATTCCACCCGTTGCGCATCGTTGGCGAAGGCGACTTTGCGGTAGCAGGCGTCCACGGCGCGGTCGAGGGCTTGGTGGGCTTTGACCAGTGCGGGCGGCATGGTGAGCGAGTCGTAGAGATCGGCGAGCGAGCTTTGCGGAAATTGTGCGCGGGCATCCAGCACGGCTTGGGCGGCGGCAGAAATCCCCCTCAGTCCCCCTTTTTCAAAGTGGGGAACTTGTCCAGCCTCCCCCTTTGCAAAAGGGGGACTGAGGGGGATTTGAGGCCACGGGAAATTGTTGTAGACGATGCCCGCAGAATAGCGGTAACGGCTTTCCAGTCTTCCACACACTGTGCGCATCCATGCGTTGTGCATGACTGAAGACATTATGCCAAAGT
>CAIQPV010000597.1 GCA_903873725.1 uncultured Nitrosomonadales bacterium | reverse complement strand
TGTCGTTGCAGAAGTGATTGCCCGAGCTAATGGAAGTTGCGAACTGTGCAAGAAGCCTGCGCCATTCTTACGCAAGTCAGATGGAACACCATACCTTGAAGTACACCACATAGACCAACTTGCCCATGGCGGCAAGGACACCGTGCAGAATGCGATTGCCATATGCCCAAACTGTCATCGCCGAGAGCATCATGGTGAGGACTAACACTTCAGGATTAGACCATAGCGCACCCCCGGATTTAAACGTTAGACATGACCATGACAAGCTATCGAGAAGCTATCATCGCTGACCTTCCCGCCATCTGTCGTCTCGGGCAAGTAGTCAATTTATTACATCACGAGGCTCTGCCACATATTTTTTCTCCTGTATCAGACCCACAGCGCGATATTGTTTACTGGCGCAAAGGTATCGAAAACATAGGGGCAACTACATACGTCGCTGAGACATCTGGCGAAATTGTTGGCTTCGTTGCCGTTGATGTAGCCACTGAGAAACACACACAACTTCAACCAGTTTGCTTCGCCCGAATTGGCTCAATTTGTGTTTCCGAATCTTCACGTGGCCAAGGCATTGGGCGTGAACTCATGGCGCGAGCAGAACATTGGGCCGTCTCGAACGGAGCAGTGGATATTCGACTCAATGTTTGGTCATTCAACCAGTCAGCATTTCGACTATATGAGGAGCTTGGCTACGAGATTCGTTCGATGTTCCTCGGAAAGGCATTAACGCATGATGAAACCTAGCCTACGTGCCGAACAAATCTTGGCTCAATACCAGCGTATATCCACGCTGGGCGGTTCTAAAGTCGATGCGCATTACCCACGCTCAGTCTCGCACCCTCAACCTCGCGCCACAAATTCTCATCCGACGTATCAGTATAAATGCTCGTAGTTTGAAGGCTGGCATGCCCAAGCAGCCGCTGAATGACGTTCACCGGAACGCCGGATAACGCTAAATAGCTGCCGCATGTGTGTCTCAGCCAATGAACGGTGGCGCGTTCAAATGCTTTCGCCTCAACGTGCCTGCCGCCCTCTTTAAGCGATTGCGCGATGTCGTTAAAAAATGACCTGATCGCCTTGGATAGTGCGCTCGTGGTCAACGGCCTGTTTGATGTCTCGCTGGCAATGAGCGTGGTTTCCGCTGGATTTGACATGATGTCCGGGCTCAATCCGCGATGGGCCAGATATTCTTGCAGCAACAAGATCACTGTGCCGGGCAAGGGCACTGTTCGCCACTTCCCACCTTTGCCGTATACCTTGAGCATCCAGCGCACGCCCAAACCATCTGATAGCGGCATGGTGTACATCCGACCAATGGTTGCATCGACCAGTTCAGATAGCCGCAGTCCCGTGGCATGTGAGAATGGCAATGCAAAACGCAGTCTGGCCGTGCCGGGTGTCACCGGCAGTTCAAGCAAGTGTTCCATCATGTAACCCCACTGGCCGACAGAGAGCGCCCGCGTAAACTCCACATCCGGGTCAGGTTCAGTGCCATGGGAGGCAAGAGACTTCGCAACCGCACTCCACGGATTGAACGAGCAATACTGCACGCGAACCAGCCACTCGAAGAGATTGCCGATGATGGTCAGCGCGTGCCTGACGCTGCTGGCCGATAGCGCACCATCAAACGGCTTCCAGGCCTGCTTGTGTCGCTCAACTTTTTTCGCGCCAATCCATTCGGATTGAGGGACACGGAAAGGCCAGTTGCCGGGCTCGGTTCTGCCTATCATGGACAGCCAGTCCCGGTAGGATGCACAATCCTCAACGGTCAAATCAGACATTGCCTTGCCGCGCTCCAGAATTGCCCACAGCAGAATTCTTTCGGCTTCCTTTTGATACGCGCGCTGGGTATTGGGATTGCCGGATTTTGTGGCAAGCCAGGCAAATACGGCCCGATAATCGTCCGGTGCATCAATGCGCGGGACGCCGGGATGCCGGTTAGAGCCGGAGCGGCCATCCAGGTTAGACGGGACGATGAAGGATTCCAGCGGGACAACATCGGTTTGCTGTTTTCGTGTTTGCGCAATCAAGCCTGAAGACAAGCTCCGCGAAGGCGCTAGAGCTTGCAGCGGCAACGCACCGAGAGAGGACTCGTAACCCTGTAGCCATGCAACAACCCGCGCCGCGCCCTTAACCCCCAACTGCGGCACGCCAACCCACCAGCGATAACCACGCTCGGCAATCCTATCGATCAGGCATCCTATTGTCGGTATCCCCGCCAGATTCAGACGATTGGAGATCGTCGTATCAAACCAAGCCGCAACCCAATCATCGCGCACCGGTTCAGCGGTAATCAAAAGCTCGATCCACTTTAACGCCGCCACCTGCTTGTCGATCAGCCGTTGTCTTTTCTTGTGCCTGTTATCGACCGCTTGCGGGAACGCATCCAGGTAAGACTGAATGAGTTCTTTTTCCAGAAAGAATCCGTCAGGATCAAACTCTGCGCGGTATTCATCGAGAGACGGGGTTGGTGCGGTCTCGGTTGTGCCGGAACTCGCCGTGACACGTATTCGCAGAAGATGAGCATCACGATGATTGCCGCGCCGCAATGCCGCCTGACGCAGCGTATCCTGAATCCAGACCAGTGTTGCTTTTGCGCGGCGCAGATCCATGCCGGTCTCAAGATAGCGGTCGGACATTTCGCCGATGTCCATGCCCAGGATGATCGCCCGAAAAAACGCGATGTGATGCCGCCCGATTTTTCTCTCAACCGCGATTGCAGTGCGCATCTCGACGTTAATGTGTGATTCCGCAAGCACTACCATGACTCAGACCTGATCGAATATTCTTTTCACGATCCCGGACGGGTTGCCGTGACCAACTGGCTGAGTTGCAACCGGGGCTGCTTCTTGAGCGGGGGTAGCTGCCGGAGCCTTGTTAATTGCTCTCCCGCCATTCAGAGCAGATAAGCCATGCGAGGCGAGCATCCGCATCCGTTCCGCTCTGGCGCGCAGCGGAAAAGCAGACAAGTCGGCCTGCAATTCCGGATATCCCTCGAAATAATTGATGGTGATGCGCATCTCAGACAGCGCCCCCACGCCAAAACCCTCGCGCATTTGCGAATACAGAATCATGGGCTACGGATACCGGAACCTGATGAAATGCAGCTTTGATTGCCGCTTCGTAGAAGGGAGCACCTCCGCCAACCAGTACAATCATGTCGATATCAGAATCTTCTTTTCTGAGCGACTCTTGCAGTTGCGCGCCGACGATGTGGCCAACTCGGGATGATGCATCTGCCAGATAGGGGGCAATGTCTATTCGTGCCCCGAACACGGATACGGTTTTGCGTCCCGACCTGATCGCGTTCTCCAGCTTTCCTCTGCCGGGGT
>CAIQPV010000596.1 GCA_903873725.1 uncultured Nitrosomonadales bacterium | reverse complement strand
CGCCTTCCACAAGCTTTTGCAGGAAGACAATGTCGGTCGTGACTTCTGTATTGGCGAGATGCGAAAACGTCCCGGAAGGCAGACGAATCGCACCGACGAGTTTGGCGTGTGCGCTGATATAACGCCGCGCCTGATCGTCCCACTTGTCGAGCGTACCAGCCGAGGTAATGAACGCCACCAGACCACCAGGACGCGTTACTTCCAGAGCACGACCAAAGAAATAATCGTGGATGAGGAAGTTCGCAAACGGTAAATTCCGGTCATCCGGCACCTGATAGTTCCCAAAAGGAACATTCGAGATCACCAGATCGAACCAGTCCTTGGGCAGCCTGGCTTTCTCGAAACCGACCGCCATCGTCCTGACCCCATGATGTCCGTAGAGACGCGACAGAATGCGGGACGACACGCGATCAATCTCGATTGCCGTTACTTCCGAAGCTTCTGCCAGATCCTTCGGCATAGCTCCGATGAAATAACCGACTCCCGCAGAAGGCTCCAGGACGCGACCGCCCTGAAATCCCATCCAGCGAACGGCATCCCATATCGCCTCGATCACGAAGACTTCCGTGAAGTGGGCATTGACGACACTGCCCTTGGCGCTCTCGTAATCCTCGCCGAGAATTTCCGGCATGGACTCGGCTCTCGCCTTCCACGTCAACTCGTCCTGATCGGGATTGAACGCCTTCGGTATTCCGCCCCATCCGGTGTAGCAGTTCAGAACATCGCGCTCTTCATCCGTCGGCGACCGGTTGTCCGCCTCAAGACGATGCAGCAGCGAAACGGCTGCCATGTTCGCATCGAACTTGGCGACATCGCCTCGCAGCTTCGAGTGCAATACAGGATCAAGGTTGGGCCAAAGAGTCCGGGGCTGCTTGCTCGCATGAATTACCGTCGGTACAGCTATCGACAAATCCTGCGCACCATCTTCATTCACTGGCACGCTGACCCGTGCCAGATCGACTGATGGAAACGCAATGATCTCCGCCGTTTGAGTAAAGCATGGAACAACCTGAAGTGAATCATCCGGGGCAAGACCCGGTAGCCACATCGTGGCCTCTGCAAGTTTCTTGAGTTTCACGTATATCTCCTGAAAAAACCGGAGACACGTGTCCCTACCGGGATGTGTCCCCGGATGGGTTAAATGAATAACTGTCGGTCATGGAGCGCCAGCTTTCGCCAAGCGCCACAAGACTTGATGCCTTTATGCCTTATCGAATCTCAGCGAATACCGAGACCGTCAGCGTGGTGATAATCAAAAAGCCATTTCACGCTGCATGCCGCAATTGCTTTCTCGGCAGCCCGTGGCGATACGCTTTTCGGAATTTCGATACGGCGACGTTCAACTGCGTCGACACCATGATCTGACGACTTGTCCACGCACAACTTCGACGCGTGACGGTTTTTGCGCCGACCGCATTGATCTCTTCTTCGATGACAGAAATCAGCAGTTCGTCCAATGCGTCCAACTGCATTGACGATGCCGTGATGAAGCGCTCTGGCGTCAGGCCGTAATCGGATACGAAATCGGCACGACCGAGGTTGGAGAGATCGCAATCTTCGTCAGGCTGCTGAACCGGATAGGTCACAACGGCCAGCTTGGATATTTCAACCTCCTTGACGGCCACACGCACCAACTCGCATTCCAGCAACGGTTGCATCCATTCCTTACGCTCCAGCATGTTCATCGACGCGCGATGCCCATATTGAATTGCCTCGAACGGAATGCCGTGTTGCCGCAAAACGCTTGCCGTCGATTCCAATGCACTCACCACCATCTCCAGTTCGGAGTCGTAGGACTCCTGAAGAAAGGCTTCGTAGCTGACATCAGAATCGATTTCACCGGACTGGATAAGTTTGGAAAACTCCTCTATATCCAACCAGGAATCGATATCAACGTAAAACAAGCGGTGTTCCATGCTCGGAAGCCAATTACCTACTCCCATGATCTATCTCCTTAAAAATGCGGAGACACAGACCCCCTTGCGGGATGTGTCCCCGCTTGGGTTATGGCCTGATGGCCGAAATGATTTACGACTGAGATGCTTTGGCCTGCGAACACAGATACAACAGGCAACTGGAGTTGTGCGGCCCCCACCAGTGTCGCCACCGGTCGAGAACTTTTGCCTTCTCCTCTGTCGGTAGCCCGAAATAGCTGGCACGTGCAATGCGCCACCACTTTGCTTCGAACTTGCGGCGCTCCACTTCAAATGCATTGGCCTGCAAACAACGCTTGGCCATGACCTCATCCACCGACGGTTGTACAGCGGCAATCTGGTCGGCAAACAGCGGCAAGGCATCTCGTTCGGCACGTTGCTTGCGCAGTACAGCCGAACGCTTTCTTGCCGAATCGCGGAAACCCTCGTATCTGGGATAACGATCGAACAGCATCGCTAGTTCCCCCTCGTAAGGTTTTGCTCGCGCT
>CAIQPV010000595.1 GCA_903873725.1 uncultured Nitrosomonadales bacterium | reverse complement strand
TTGCAAATGAGCCGAAAAGGTTTGCGGATAAGCTGATTCCTTACGCGAAAAACAGCCAGCCTGCCGATGGCGACAGAATATTACAATCTATTATTAATGATATCGGAGTCAAGTGATGAGTAACCTTCAAGGAAAAACCATATTCATCACCGGTGCCAGTCGCGGCATCGGACGCGAGATTGCGTTGCGTTGCGGGCGCGACGGAGCAAACGTGGTGATTACCGGCAAGACAGCAGAGGCACATGCCAAACTGGCAGGTACTATCCACAGTGTGGCTGCCGAAGTGGAACAAGCAGGTGGCCGCGCACTGCCAATCCAGCTTGATGTTCGTGACGAGACTGCGTTGCAAGTCGCAATAGAGCAAGCGGCGCAGCATTTTGGCGGAATTGATGTGCTGGTCAATAATGCCAGTGCCATCGGCTTGACCAATACTCTGGATACCACAGCCAAACGCCTTGATCTGATGTGGCAGGTGAACATGCGTGCCACCTTTCTTGCCTCGCGGGCCTGCATACCTCACTTGAAAAAATCTGCCAACCCGCACATTCTCACGATGTCGCCGCCGCTCAATATGGATGCAAAGTGGTTCGCGCCGCACGTGGCTTACAGCATTTCAAAATACGGTATGAGCCTGTGCGCGCTGGGTATGGCGCGCGAGTTTGCAAACGATGGCATCGCGGTGAATTGTTTATGGCCGCGCACCATCATTGCCACCGCAGCCATTGAATTCAATTTTCCCCCGGCCATTCTGCGTGCTTCGCGTCATCCGTCCATCATGGCAGAGGCGGCGCATCATATCCTGACGCGCGACAGCCGCGACTGCACCGGCAACTTTTTTGTGGACGAGGATGTGTTGCGTGCGGCGGGAGTGGAAGATTTGGGGCAATATGCGGTTACCCCCGGGGAACCGTTGTTTGTTGATCTTTTTCTCAACTGAGGGAAGTTGGGTATGCCGGACAATACAAGTCACTACATCAAACCGGAAGAAGCCGTCACGCTGCATGGGCTGTTCCTTGAGCGCGCCAGGCGAACGCCGAAGGCCATTGCTTACCGGCATTTCGACACGCACCGCGAAGCATGGCTGTCGCTGACCTGGGAACAAATGCACGAACAGGTGGCGCACTGGCAGGCGGCGTTGTTGCAAGAGGATCTGGCGGCGGGCGACAGGGTTGCGGTGATGTTGCGAAACTGTCCGCAGTGGGTAATGTTCGAGCAGGCGGCGATGTCGCTTGGTCTGGTGGTAGTGCCGTTCTATGTTGTGGACAGACCGGACAATATCGCCTACATCGTCAACGATGCGCAGGTTAAAGTATTGCTGTTCGAGACGGAAGCGCAGTGGCAGGACTTGCGCACAGTGATCGGGCAACTGGATTGCGTACAGCGCTTTGTCAGCCTGGAAAAAATTGCCCGGAACGGTACTCCGCGCTTGCAGTGCACCGACGAATGGTTGCCTCCGCAGGCAGTGTTGCAACCGGAGCGAGAGCGGAAGCGCGACGAACTGGCCACGATTATGTATACCTCCGGGACTACCGGCAAACCCAAGGGCGTGATGTTGTCGCACCACAATATTATCCATAATGCCTACTGGGGACTGATGACTTTCCCGGTCAGCACGCATGACAGTATGTTGTCCTTTCTACCGTTGTCGCACGCCTTCGAGCGCACGGCGGGTTATTACATGGTCATGATGTCAGGGGGCACTGTGGCGTATGCGCGTTCAATTCCATTGCTGGCGGACGATCTGAAAATCATTCGCCCGACCATACTGGTTGCCGTGCCGCGCATATACGAGCGCATCTACAACGCCATACACACCAAGCTGGATCAGGTTTCGCCGCTACAACACAAGTTGTTTACCCTTACTGTGGATGTTGGCTGGGATCGTTTTGAATACCAGCAAGGGCGGGGCGCGTGGACCCCAAAACTACTGCTCTGGCCAGTGCTTAAACGTCTGGTGGCAGACAAGGTGATGGATAGACTGGGAGGTGCCCTGCGCCTGTCCATTAGTGGCGGCGCAGCCTTGCCGCCGAAAGTGTCGCGCCTGTTTATCGCGCTGGGTCTGCCGCTGGTACAAGGCTATGGGCTGACCGAAACCAGTCCGGTAGTGAGTGTCAATCATGTCGAACATAATCTTCCCTCCACTGTGGGACCACCGCTGGAAGGCATAGAAGTGCGAATCGGCGAGCAGAATGCTCTGCTGGTAAAGGGGCCGTGTAACATGCAGGGGTACTGGAACAACCCCGCGGCCACCGCCGCCATGATAGACAAGGACGGCTGGCTGAATACCGGCGACACGGCAAGCATCAATACGAGCGGCCACATCACCATCACCGGGCGTCTGAAGGAAATCATCGTCATGTCCAACGGCGAAAAGGTGCCGCCGGTTGATATGGAAGATGCCATTGCGCGCGACCGTCTGTTCGACCAGGTGATGGTGCTTGGCGAGGGACGTCCCACACTGATCGTGCTGGCGGTAGTCAATCCGGAACAATGGCAGCTCTTCGCGCAACAGGTTGGGGTGCGTGCCGACATGCCGGAATCATTGCAAGACACACGCGTCGAGAAACAAGTGTTGCATCGCATCGGAGAGCAGATCAGGGAATTTCCCGGTTATGCCAAGGTGCGCCGCGTGTTGCTATTATCGGAACCGTGGAGTATCGAGAATGGATTGCAGACGCCTACTCTGAAGCTGAAGCGCGCCCGCGTTATTGCGCGCTACGAAAAAGAAATCGCACATCTCTATGAAAGACGTTAAGAATGGATAAACAAGAATCGATCACATTGCCGCAGAGGCAACCCACTTTGCGCGTGGTTGCCATGCCATCAGACTGTAGTTACACAGGCGATGTATTCGGCGGATGGGTGATGGCGCAGGTGGACATCGCCGGCAGCATTCCGGCATTGAATCGCTCCAAGGGTCGCGTGGCCACGGTAGCGGTCAATTGTTTTCAATTCAGGCAGCCTCTTTTGATGGGTGATTTGGTGAGTTTCTATGCCGATATCGTAAAAGTTGGAAAAACTTCCATTACTGTCAACGTCGAGGTGTATGCGCAGCGTGATCCTGCCAAGCCGGTTTGCATCAAGGTAACCGAGGCCACGCTGACTTATGTGGCGGTGAGCGATGACCGCAAACCGCGCCACGTACCACCTGCAGATTAATCAAAGGAGAAAAATTCAGATGAGCGAAAATTTTCATATCCGCAAGGTTGCGGTTCTTGGTGCAGGGGTAATGGGTGCTCAAATAGCGGCGCATTTGGTCAATGCCAATGTTGAAACTGTGTTGTTCGAGCTGCCCGCGAAAGAGGGGGATCCCAACGGCAACGTGAACAAGGCGCTGGAAGGATTGAAGAAGCTTGAACCTGCTCCTGTAGCCAGCCCATCCAAACTCACTTGCATTCAGCCCGCCAATTACGAACAGCACCTCGAATTACTGCATGGCTGCGATCTGGTGATTGAGGCCATCGCCGAACGTATGGACTGGAAATCCGGCCTGTACCAAAAAGTTTCGCCCTATCTGGGCGAGCGCAGCATCTTTGCCAGTAACACCTCCGGGCTATCCATCAATAAACTCGCCGAAGCTTTTCCGGAAAATTTGCGGCACCGTTTCTGCGGCATTCACTTTTTCAATCCGCCGCGCTACATGCATCTGGTCGAACTGATTTCCTGCACCGGCACCGAAGCGTCCCTGCTCGATCATCTCGAAGAATTTCTCGTCTCCACATTGGGCAAGGGCGTGGTGCGCGCCAAGGACACGCCCAACTTTATTGCCAACCGCATCGGCGTGTTTTCCATGCTTGCCACCAAGCACCACGCTCGGGCGTTCAACCTCGGTTTCGATACCGTGGATGCGCTGACCGGACGCTATCTGGGCCGCCCCAAGAGCGCCACCTTCCGCACCTTGGACGTGGTTGGCCTGGATGTCTATGCGCATGTGGTCAACACCATGCGCGAGAATCTGACTGAAGACCCGTGGCACAAGCACTTTGACTTGCCGGACTGGTTCAATTATCTGGTCGAACAGGGCGCGCTCGGGCAGAAAACAAAGCGTGGCATCTACCAGAAGATCGGCAAAGAAATCCACGTGCTGGATATTCACTCCAAAGAATACCGCCTTTCCGAAGCCAAGGTAGACGATGGGGTGAAGGAAATTCTGCGCGAACGTGACTGGGCAAAGAAACTTGCCGGATTGCGCGGCAACCAGCATCCGCAGGCGCAATTCCTGTGGGCTACGTTCCGCGACGTGTTCCATTACTGCGCGTTGCAGCTTGAACACATCGCCGACAATGCCCGCGATCTTGATTTTGCGGTACGCTGGGGTTTCGGTTGGGACAGCGGCCCGTTTGAAATCTGGCAGGCTACAGGCTGGCAGCAAGTGGCAAACTGGATCAGCGCCGATATTGCTGCGGGCAAAACCATGTCAAATGCCCCGCTGCCATCTTGGGCTACCGAATCTGATCGAGTTGGCGTACATACTCCTCAAGGTTCATACTCCCCTTGCCCGCATGTGGGAGAGGGAGAAGCGCAGCGAAGGGAGAGAACCTATCAACCTCGCTCCCAACTTCCCGTCTACCGCCGTCAACTATTCCCCGACCGGCTCCTCGGCGAATCCGTCCAATATGGCGAAACCGTCTTCGAAACCGATGCCGTGCGCCTCTGGCATACCGGTGACGACATTGCCATTCTCAGCTTCAAGACCAAGATGCACGCCATCAGCAACGAAGTGCTGGACGGAATTCTGCGTGCAATCGCCGAGGCCGAGGCACATTTTCGTGCGCTGGTTCTTTGGCAAGTGGAAGCGCCATTCTCCGCAGGGGCACACCTGCTGCAACTGATGCAAGGCGTTCAGGATGCGGCTGATACTCCACCTGCCGGGTTGTTCGACAAATTCAAGGGAGCTGCACAGCGGGTAAAATACACCATCGCGGGAGGCGGCGGGCTGGGCGAGATCGTCAACGCCGCAGCGGGCAACGTGCCGCGCGTGGAAGACGTGGTCGCCAAATTCCAGCAGGTTTCGCAACGATTGAAATATGCTCAGGTACCCACCATTGCGGCGGTGTACGGTCTCGCCCTCGGTGGCGGCTGCGAATTTACCATCCACTGCACGCGCATTGTTGCCTCGCTGGAAACATACATTGGCCTGGTCGAAGTCGGCGTCGGCTTATTGCCGGCAGGCGGCGGTTGCAAGGAGATGGCGCTGCGTGCGGCGAATGAAGCCAGAGGCGGCGACATTTTTCCACACCTGCGCCGCTACTTTCAGCAGATCGCCATGGGCGAAGTCGCCAAGAGCGCCGAACTCGCGCGCGACATGGGTTATCTCAGGCCATCGGATCGCATCGTGCTCAACCAATATGAATTGCTGCACGTCGCCAAAGAAGAAGCCAGGGCGCTCACCTCCTCCGCCTACCGCCCACCGCTCGCCCCGCGCCAGATACCGGTAGCCGGACGCCCCGGCATCGCCACTCTCAAAGCCGCGATGGTCAATATGTTTGAAGGCGGCTTCATTTCCGAACACGACTACAACATCGGCTGCCGCATCGCCGAAACCATGTGCGGAGGCGACGTGGAAGCGGGTAGCCTGGTGGACGAACAATGGCTGCTCGATCTGGAACGCAAGAATTTCATGGAATTGCTGGCGACGGCGAAGACCAGGGCACGGGTGGAGTACATGTTGAAGAACGGGAAGCCATTGAGAAACTAGGATTGGGGAATGATGAGGCGAGAATTAGGTGTAGTAGTTCAGACTTAATCTGACCACTTTGCGGCGGTGAAAAACCAAGAGTAGACTTCCGCAATCAGCAAGAGACATTCGATGTTGAAAATAGCCCGCACGAAAGCCGCCGTTCATGGTGTGCGATAATATGCTAATTGCCACCATTCCTGATTGCATGAAAATACGTGCAGCATGGTATTCCGGTTTTCCCAGCGCAGGTTTAACATTCAGACCGCCAACCAATTCACCGCATAGCGACATATCGCTAACTTTCGG
>CAIQPV010000594.1 GCA_903873725.1 uncultured Nitrosomonadales bacterium | reverse complement strand
TTTTATTTACATAATATGGGAATATATGGCATAATTATTACAGCACTGACTAAGAAGAAGTAGCGTATTCCAAAGGATACTGATCCCGGTTTTGTGATGACTGACGAAAAAAAGTCTGACATATTTTTGAGTTATGCCCTCCAGGCGCTGGCACCTGTGGTGCAGGCTGCCCTTCGCGAGGGCATCACATATCCGCAGTTTACCCAAGCCCTGAAGTCCACTTTTTTTGATGTGGCAAAAAAGGAATTGGAAGACCGGGGCAACCGGCTAACTGATTCCGCCATAAGCATCCTGTCCGGGGTGCATAGGAAAGACGTCAAAGTGCTGGGGCAATCTGCCCGACAGTTGTCGCGCCCCCTGTCCATCGCATCCGAAGTCTATACCCGCTGGATTGCGTCTCCCGACACCACAGATTCTTCCGGGGCGCCGCTGCCATTGCCGCGCATCGGCCCAGCCCCCTCATTTGAATCACTGGCATATTCAGTCACCAAAAATGTTCATCCCAGAACAGTTCTGGAGGAACTGCTTCGTCTCAAGCTGGTTATTATTGAAGACACGGTTGTAGTTCCCCAGAAGTCGAGCTTTGTACCGAGTGAAGGCTATGCGGAAATGGCCGCTTTCATGGCGAACAATCTGGGAGATCACGCTGCGGCAGCTTGCGCAAACCTGGCCGGTCAGGGGATTCCATTTTTGGAACAGAGCGTTTTTGCAGACAGGTTGACAGAAGATTCTATTGAACTACTGGCAGTACTGGCACGCCAATCGTGGAAGAGAATCTTTGACGATACAGTTGCCTTGGCATCCCAAAGGGTTGCGCGCGACGAAGCACTTGAAGGAAAGAAAAGAATGCGGCTTGGCGTTTATTTCTATGCATGCGACGACGAGTCTAACTTGAACGATAAACTGAAACCTCAAAAGGAATCAGAATGACCACTACTCAGACCATTCGACTCAGCTATCCGGTACGCAAATGTCTTTTATGGCTGTTTGCGTTGGCCATATGCATCTCCATAGCAGGCTGTGGTGGAGGTGGTGGGCTGACAGTAATCAGCGGTGTGGGTTCGGGTGGTACAGGAGCAGCAGTCGGCACAATCGGCGGATTTGGCAGCGTGATTGTGGATGGACAGAGAATTGATGATGAGTCTGCCCAGATCGAAGTTGAATCCAAGCCGGGTTCACCCAACAGGACGGGTATCGACGAGATCGAAACGAAACTCGGGCAACAAGCGATCATCACCACTGACGTGACATCAACTATTGCGAGTAGTGTAAAAATTCAGCCTGCCGTGATCGGGGAGATAGATTCATTGGATCTTGCTGGAGGTAAGATCGTTGTTGCGGGTCAGAACATTGTGTTCAATGCGACTGCAATCCATGGAGCACCCACCGTTTTCGATGGATACGAACAACTGTCCGATATTTCTAAAGGCGATCAGGTTCTGGTGCATGGTCACGTCAATGCCACGACCGCACAAGTTCAGGCAGCACGAATCGAATTGCAACCCCCCGGCGTGGTGCAGATCAGGGTAACAGGCACCGTATCCGGCCTTGATTCAACCCAATTTAACGTTGGGACGCTCATCGTGAAATACGACAGTACGGTCACAATGTTACCCAGTGGCGCTACTCTGAAAAACGGACAAAGTGTCGTGGTATGGAGCGGGAACGCGGTGTCGAATGGCCAATTGCAAGCCCAAGTTATTAGCACGGATGCAGATTCGATAGCCGGACTGCCGGTTCGTGTGGGTGGCCTCATCTCAGGGTGCGGTACAACAACAGCTTGTACCGGGACATTCAAAGTGGATAGTTTTACTGTTGATCCGAGTTCAGCGTCAATAACGGGCGGTACAACAGCTCAATTTATTGATGGTCAATATGTGGC
>CAIQPV010000593.1 GCA_903873725.1 uncultured Nitrosomonadales bacterium | reverse complement strand
TATGAAACCACAATTGTTTTATACGCCTAATCAGGGAGAAATTCAACTACAAAATATGCCCCTACAAAATATGCCCCCGGTAAATCATGCGCAATCAAAAAGGTGCCCTTATGAACAAGATCATGTTTTTAATCATTCTGTGTTTTATTGCATCAACAGTCCCTGCCTTCGGGAGCGAAGAACCTGCTGTCGTCTATTGGAATTCGGAGGCAGGCAAAGTATTGCGCGCGCGCATACCGGCTGATGCGGACTATTGGCAATTGAGTCCAACTTTCGCCGTCCAGAACACCCAGACCTATTGTTCGGTAGCCAGTGCCATCACCGTGCTCAACGCCATGCCGGTCAAGAAACCCGTTGATCCGGCTTATGCCCCCTACCCCTACTTTACGCAGAGCAATTTTTTTACCCCGGAAGTGACGAAAGTTATCAGCCCCCAGACCGTGCTTGCGATCGGAATGACGCGGGAACAAATGGCCGAAACGCTTATTCTCCACGGTGTCAAAGCAAAATCCATTGCCGGCGACACCCTGAATGAAGACAGCCTGCGTACCTTGCTGCAAAATACGCTGGGTGATGACGGGCAGTTCGTTCTGGTCAATTATTTTCGTGCCAACCTGGGACAGGTTGGTGGAGGCCACTGGTCAGTTTTGGCGGCATATGATGCGCAGTCCGATCGCGTTTTGATACTCGATGTGGCAAAGTATAAATATGTTCCGGTGTGGGTCGGCATCACCACCCTGCGGCAGGCAATTGCAACCATTGACACTACCAGCAGTAAAGCGAGAGGGTTGGTTATCATTGGCCAGTAATGGATCAGGATCGTTTTCGGTCGACAAAATTCAAATAGACCATTAATGCCGATTATGGCTTAATATGGCATTATCAAAGGAAGGGCCATGAAAAACTTGTTGCGTAAAATTGCAAACGGGCTGGGCGGAATTCTGGGCAGTTCCTCCTCACAGGCGAGTACTGATCATCCTATCGTAACCGAGCAAAAACGAATGCTGGGAAACTATGAGTTGGGACGAAAACTTGGCGATGGCGCCATGGGTGCGGTCTATCTTGCCAGAGATGCCATATCCGGTCGCGAGGTGGCAGTTAAAACCATGGCGTTATCGGAAACCTTTGAAGCTGAGCAACTGGCGGATATCAAGTCGAGATTTTTCCGCGAAGCTGAAATCATCGAGCGGTTGGAGCACCCCAATATTGTAGCCGTCTATGATATGGGTGAAGAAGATGAACTGGCTTATATCTCAATGGAACTCCTTCAGGGCAAAGATCTTGAAGGCCACACCAAAACGGATAATTTGCTGCCCTATACCAAAGTGCTGGAGATCATCGCGTGCGTCGCTGACGCACTGGGCTACGCTCACGAACAGAACGTGGTGCATCGCGATGTCAAGCCCGGCAACGTAATGTATGACCCGGTCAGCGGTACAGTCAAAGTAATGGATTTCGGCATCTCAAGGATCACCACCGAGTCAAAAACAAAATTGGGTGTGGTGCTTGGAACTCCTTATTACATGTCACCCGAACAATTGAGAGGATTGAAAATCGGCGGGGCTTCGGATATTTTTTCACTGGGAATTAGCCTGTATCAGATGTTGGCAGGAAAACTTCCGTTTGAAGGAAAAACAGCCATGGAGGTGATGTCCCGTATAGCCAAAGAGCCGCATATTGATATTTTGGCTCTCCGGCCCGATTTGCCTCCTTGTGTTGGCAAAATTGTTGACCGTGCTCTGGAAAAAGAGATCGAACAGCGGTTCAATAACGGACAAGAAATGGCCGAAGCCATCCGGCTATGTATGGCGACCTTATAATACCGGTCAGGCCAGCCTTATAATACCGGTCAGGCCAGC
>CAIQPV010000592.1 GCA_903873725.1 uncultured Nitrosomonadales bacterium | reverse complement strand
GATTGATTACAGCCGGGAAATGGCGCTGATTGCGGTGGCGGAGCAGCAGGGCAAGGAAATCGAATTGGGGGTGTCGCGTTTTACCATCAACCCGGATGGTGAAAGTTGCGAATTCGCGTTGGTGATTGCCGACAACATGGGTGGAAAAGGGCTGGGCTCGAAGCTGATGACGGCATTGCTGGATGCTGCACGCTCCAAAGGGCTGCGCACCATGGAAGGCGAAGTGCTGAAGAACAACAGCAGTATGTTGCACCTGATGAGCCGCCTGGGTTTTACCTCCCGCGCCAGCGCGGAAGACGACGACATAAAAGTCGTCCGCAAATCATTGTGATTTTATCAATCTGCAATTACGTACCGATTCATGAAAATTGCTATTGCCACCAAGGATAACTGGGCCAGGGTCTCAGGGCACGCCGGGCAAACCCGGGACTGGCTAGTATTCAATTGTGAGCCGGGCCGGCCGATCCCCGATCCTCAACGCATCCAACTCGGCAAGGAGCAATTACCACATTATTTTCAGGACGACGGCCCGCATCCTCTTGATGGCGTCGAGATCGTTGTCGCTGCCAGTGCCGGTGACGGCTATGTCCGCCACATGGAGAAATGGGGTGCCCAGGTTTTGCTGACAGGAGAGGTTGATCCAGTTGTGGCGCTGCAAAAGATACTCAACGGCGAGGCTCTGCCGGAAACTCGTTTCGATATCACCACCACTCTTTGCAAACTACGTGACCTTTTCTCCAGCCATTGACACTCGATTGATGTCGGTTAGGTCAAGGGAACCTCTAAAAATCCAATTTTCGTCGCGATACTGCGTTGCTTACAAAAAATTACTCCTTACATATCAGACATATGCCACGCCGCAATTTTTTGTTCGCGCCTTGTCTGGCTTAGAAAATTGAATTTTTAGAGGTTCCCTCAAGTCAGTTGGCAACCGCGTGCGTCCAATACCTTGAATGCGTCTTTCGATAACGCTCTACCGTAAAATTCTCCGCATCCATGTCCACTACAATCGCGCCATCCTCGTCCGAACGCAGTAACTCGCTGCCCGCTGCGCGGTAACGTTCCACCACTTCGGGTTTGGGGTGGCCGAATTTATTGCGGTAGCCTGCGGCGAACACGGCGTAACGCGGGTGAACCGCATCCACGAACGGTTGGGTGGAAGAGGTCTTGCTGCCGTGGTGCGGTACGATTAGCAGGGTGGAGGGAAGTTTGTCAGGGTGCAACTCCAGCAGGCGTTCTTCAGATTTTTTCTCGATGTCGGCGGCAAGCAGCACACTGTTCTTTCCCGCACTGATCTTCAACGTACAGCCGCGATTATTCTTGCTGACTTTTTCTTCCGCGTAGCTGGCGCGAGACGGATGCAGGATTTCGAAGTGTATGCCGTCCCAATCCCAATTCTGTCCGTCTGCGCAACGCTGGTGGTTATTTGACTTTAGCAGGATGGGGCTGTCATCGGGCAGTGACGAAGAAAGCAAATTGATGGGCATGGCTTGCATGACGGACAACGCGCCGCCGGTGTGGTCGGTATCGTCATGGGTCAGGATCAGTTCGTCCAGTTGTGCGATGCCTTGCGCGCGCAGCGAGGGAACCAGGATGCGGTTGCCGCTGTCAGCCTCGCCGGAGAAGCCCGGTCCGGTATCGTCGAGCAGCGCATGATTGTGCGTTTGCGCGACGGTAGCCATGCCCTGGCCGACATCGAAGATCACCATGTGCAAAGTGCCTTCCGGTGGCGGTGTGGGCAGGATTAAAAACATCGGCAGCGCCATTAACAGCCCCAGCCAGCGCGACGGGAATCCTCGCGGCAACAGGCACCACAATACGCCGACCATGCCCAATATGATCGTCCAGGTTGGCGGCGCATGTTGTGTCCACACCGCGTCCGGCAATTGATTCAGCCATTCCAGTGCAACCATGCAGAGCCACATGGAAAAATGTGCGAGGTGCAAAATCCAGTCGAAAGGTATCAGCGCGCCAAGCAGGGTGATCGGCACCACCACGAACTCCACCAGAGGAATGGCAAAAGCATTGGCAATCGGCGACACCAGAGAAATTTGCTGGAACATGGCCAGCAGCGGCGGGATCAGGCCGATCATCATCGCCCATTGCACGCGACCATATTCGACCAGCCAATGAGGGCGTCCAATGCGGTTGGCGGAGACATAGAGTATCAGTCCCACCGCGCCGAACGATAGCCAGAAGCCGGGCGACAATACTGCCCACGGATCGAGCAGCAACACCACCAGCAATGCGGCGGCGAGAATTTGCGAGGCGGCGATGGTGCGTGAAAGAAAAAGCGCGGCCGCCACCGTGCCCAGCATGTACACCGTGCGTTGCGCCGGGACGGAAAAGCCCGACAGCAGCGTGTAAGCCAGCGCCACCAGCAAGCCGACCACCGCTGCCGCCTTGCGCGCAGGCAGGCGCAGGGTAAGGCGCACGCTATGCTTCCACGCGGTGTACACCAGTGAAAAAGCCAGCCCGGCCAGCATGGTGATGTGCAGGCCGGAAATGCTCATCAAGTGATTCACGCCGGTGCGCGTGAACACTTGCCACTGCGAGGCTGAGATGCTGCTCTGGTCGCCAATGGTAAGTGCGGCCAGCACGCCGGTGTAGGGCGCATCGCCCAGAACTTTCTGGAAATGTGTACGCACCGCTTCGCGCATGCTTTCGATAAGGTAGCCGGGGTCATTGACCATCGCATCCAGCCGCTTGTTTCCGTCATCGGCCTTCACATAACCGCTGGCGCGCAACTTGTTCTCCAGCATCCACGCCTCGAAATCGAAACCGTGCGGATTGCTGGAGCCGTGCGGTTGCTTAAGCCGCAATGTGAGTTGCCAGCGCTCCCCGGCGTGCAATGGCAGGGGTTCGTCACCTTCGTTGTCGTAGGTGGACAGGAGGACATGCGGCGGCACATGTGCACCGGGAGTCAGCACTTTCTCGACATCGAAAGCGAAGCTCAAGCCGCCCGTATGCTGCCTTGGCAACTCTGCCACCACACCGGTGACGGCGATGTCTTTGCCTTGCCATTCTGCGGGTAGATGGTCGGACAAGCGCTGCTGGGCGACCCACGCGGCATAGAAAAAACCGAGCGCTCCGGCCAGAATGGCGAGCAGGATATTGCGCGGGATGCGCTGCCATAACGCACGTCGTGGCAACAGCAGGGCAGGAGCGATGAAGGCGGGCAATGCAGCCCAGACAAAATCAGGGAGTGCAGCCTGTTGTTGCAAGCACCAAATGCCGATTGCAAAGCAGAGAGAGAAAAGTATCATCCGACAGGGTAACAGGGTAGTGCCTGATCGGTGAGGAATTCTACGATCCGATCAGTCATGCCGCCGATTATCTCTGCGGGTCAACCAACAATTTTGTCGCCTACTTCCACCCGTTCAGCGCCTTCTCCAGCCAGAACAAACCGAGGACAGTTTTGCTGTCATTAATTTTCCCCTGCCTGATCCATTCCATTGCTTCAGCAAGCGGCAGTTCGAACACTTCGAGGAATTCACCATCGTCGAGCCGGCTGCCTTGGTGAGTAAGGTCGCGCGCAAGGAAGTACTCCATGCGCTCGTTGGCATAGCCGATGCAAGGCCAGGTGGTGACGAGATGAGTCCATTCGCGCGCGACGAAGCCGGTTTCCTCAAGCAACTCTCGTTGTGCGCAAAGAAGAATATCTTCACCGGGATCAATCTTTCCTGCCGGAAGCTCAATAAATTCGCGCTGCGGAGGATAACGAAACTGGCGTTCCATCACCAGATTGCCGTTATCCTTGATGGCCAATACCGCCACGGCGCCGGGGTGTGCAATATGCTCGCGTGAGCTGATGCTGCCGTCGGGCAAGCGCACATTGTCTTTGAGCACGGTGATAAAATCTCCTTCATAGACGACTGTGGAATCGACACGCGTTTCTTTCAAATCCATTATTATTCCTTTCCCGGCGGCGGGACAAGTTATCGGCTAAACAGATGTTTCGGGTTTCACACTGTGCACATATTACCCGTTTTGCTTTAGCATACGTAATGTTCAAAACAAAGGAAACGCCATGTTACGAATTGCATTGCTGTGCGGATTGTTGTCTTTTAGTGGCTGGGCCGGCGCCGATGCCGAGCCGTATAACCGGGTAGATTTTCAGGTGGAGGCCGCGCGTGAAGTCGCCAATGACTTGCTGGAAGCCAATATGACGGTGGAAATTCAGGACAAGCAGCCTGGCCGTGTCGCCCAGCTAATCAATACTGCGCTGAACGATGCCATCAAGAAAGCCGCCGTGTTCGATACCGTAAAGGCCAGCAGCGGCAATCAGAGCACCTATCCGGTTTATGGCAAAAATAACCAGATAGACGCATGGCGCGGGCATGGCGAGATTCGTCTGGAGAGCCGTGATTTTAAAGCGGCCGGCGAACTCATCATGCAGTTGCAAGCCGCACTGCAACTTGCCGGTGTGCAATTTACCGTCTCTCCGGACACCCGCGCGCAAATCGAAAATACCTTGATTATCGAAGCCATCAAGGCCTTCCAGAGCCGCGCCGATGCGATTCGCAGTGCAGTCGGTGCGAAATCTTACAAAACTGTTCATTTTTCGATTAACAGCGGCGGGATGCCCCAGCATCCGGTACCGATGGTGCGCGGCATGGCAATGGCGGCTACTGCGATTCCCGCACCGGAATTCGCCGGGGGTGAAAGCCGCATGACGGTGGAGATCAACGGCACTATCGAAACTCAATAAGGTTCGCATAATTCAAACACAAACGGAGGCATAAATGAGTACTCTGATTTTTCCGGGTGTCGTCGCCATACTGCTGATCTACGGTATCAGCCTGTATAACCATCTGGTCAACGTCAAACACGCCGTTGCCAAGGCGTGGGCAAATATTGATGTGCTGCTCAAACAACGCCATGACGAATTGCCCAAGCTGGTCGAGGTATGCAAGCAATACAAACAATTTGAGCAGGGCACACTGCAGAAAGTCATTGAAGCCCGCTCGCAGGTACACGATGCGCGTGAGCGGCAGGACATTCCGGCACTGGGGCAGGCGGAAGGCATGTTGCGCGCCGGAGTGGGTGGTATCTTTGCAGTTGCGGAAGCCTACCCGGAACTGAAAGCCAACGAAAATTTCATGCAGTTGCAGAACCGCATCACCTCGCTGGAGAACGGCATCGCCGACCGCCGGGAGTTTTATAACGACTCGGTAAATATCAACAACGTGCAGATCGAAGTGTTTCCTGCCAGCATTATTGCCAGGATGTTCGGCTTTGAAGAAAAACCACTGCTCGAATTTTCCTCGGCAGAAAAGGCCGATGTGGACATGAAGAAACTATTTGACTGAACCAAATGCTGGATACGTTACGCCGCGAATACGCGCAACTGGTTACCTCGGGTGCGCAGTTGCTGCTGGTGTTAATCGGCTTTCATCTGCACTCTCGCAGCGGCTGGTTGTATTGTCTTGCCACGATTGCCCTGGTCAGCGTGTTCGCATGGCAGTCCTCATTAAACAGGCTGCGCGCCATACGCGATACACCCACCTCAAAAATCGCTTCTGCCGCACAAGGCTATGTCGAGCTTATTGGGCGCGGTGAGCAGTTTGGTGACACTCCCTTGCTCAGCGAACTAAACCAGCTTCCCTGCTTGTGGCATCGCTATAAAATCGAACAACGCGACTTTGAAAATAAATGGAAAAAGATTGACAGCGGCGAAAGCAGTGACTCTTTCATATTGCGGGATGAAACCGGTGTGTGCGTGATTGACCCGGAACAAGCCGAGATCATCACCCGGCACCGCGAGCAGTGGATGCGCGACGATTACCGTTACACCGAGTGGAAGCTGATCCCCCAGGACCGGATTTACGTCATCGGACAATTTCGCACGCAAGGCGGCAGCACCCTGGAATTTGACAGCCGCGCGGAATTGAACGCCTTGCTGGACGAATGGAAAAAGGATATGCCCACACTGCGTGCGCGTTTCGATCTGAATAACGATGGCGTGCTGGATGAGGACGAATGGTTTCTCGCCAGACAAGCTGCCAAACGCGAGGTGGAGAAAGAGATGCGAGAGGCCCAGGCACAGCCCGACATTAATATCCTCGGTCGCCCCCCCGACGGGAAACTATTCCTGATCAGCAACCTCGAACAGGAGAATCTATCCCGCCGCTACCTGCTTTGGACTTGGGCTCATCTGGTGATTTTCTTCGGCGCGCTGGGCGGAATCGGCTGGGCGCTGCATTACAGAGATTTTTAGCGCATATCGGCAGGCATTTGAATTTACAGGCGCTTTGAAATGGTGGTTCGTTTCGATAATCAGATGGCGGAATATTCCGTGCGTATTGTGGATTGGCATGACGGCGAACCATTGCTGCGGGCCGTGCGCGAGGCGGTATTCATGCGCGAACAAGGGGTGTCCGCAGAAATGGAATGGGACGGGCTGGACGAAGATTGCCGTCATGCGCTGGCTTTGAGCGCCCAAGGCGAGGCCATTGGCTGCGGACGCATTATTTCTCCTGAAAATGAATCAGGCGCGCACGTTGGACGTATGGCGGTATTGCCGGAATGGCGCGGCAAAAAAGTAGGAACGGCGTTACTTGAGGCTTTGCTGAATGAAGCGCGCAGCCGGTCTTATGCGGAGGTTGAACTCAGCGCGCAGGTTCAGGCACTGCCGTTTTATCGCCGTTTCGGTTTTGTGGAAGAGGGCGAGGTGTTTATGGATGCGGATATGCGTCATTGCATGATGCGATTGCGGTTTTAACCCCAATTTATAGAGTCGGAAATGGATTTGCAGGCTGGTGGTGAGATACGAACCCCAGCTTGTTCGAGGTCACACAATGCTGGGGTTCGCATTGTTCACCGCCAGCCTACAGAGTTGTGATGATTTCAGTTGGCAGAGGAACTTCCGCAGCCTTTGTTTTTTCGAGCATCGCGCTACGGCTCTGCGGCGTTTCCAGACTGATACGCCCCAGTGCACCGGTGCGGTAGTCTTGCAGCAGCATGAGCGCGGTTTTTTCAAGATCGGGATCGCCGCCTTTGATGCGATAGCCGCGCTTTCGGGCGATGGCGGCGATGACATCCGCACCATCCATGCTGTCCGGGGAAAAACCATATCTGGCGGTTAGCAGGGACGGGTATCGTTCCAGCAAGAGCTCAGCCAGGTAGGTGGCCACTTCTTCGTCAATGACTGCGTTGCGCCCTATGGCGTGGCTGGCAGCCAGCATGAGGCCGTCGCTGTCGTGCTCGATTTTCGGCCACATCAGTCCCGGCGTGTCGGTGAGAGTCATGTGGTCGTTCAGGTCGAAACTCTGCTGGCTTTTGGTGATGGCCGGTTCGTCGCCCACCAGCGCCGCACGGCGTTTAAGCAGTGCATTCATCAGGGTGGATTTGCCGACGTTGGGGATGCCCATGATCAGCATGCGCAGGGGCTTGAGGCTGGTGCCGCGATGCGGAGCGAGTGCGGCACACAGGCCGGGCACCTTGGCGGCTTCGCCCGGCTTCTTGCACGACAGGGACACGGCTTTAACACCCTTTTGCCTGTTGTAGAATTGGAGCCAGGCTTTGGTGGCGGCAGGGTCGGCAAGGTCGGTCTTGTTGAGGATTTTGAGGCAGGGACGCTGGCGGTGCAGGCGCAACTCCCGAATGAGCGGGTTACTGCCCGCCTCGGGCACGCGGGCATCCAGTACTTCTATTACGACATCAATACGCTCCATGGTCTCGGCGGCTTTTTTGCGCGCGGAGGTCATGTGACCGGGGAACCACTGAATCGACATTAGGCGCCCATTTGGAAATCTGCAAATAAATACAAACAGGATTTTACCTTTTTATGTGCAATTTTACTTTTTTATCGTTTAGGCATAGCCTTGCGGGTGTGAGAAGAAAGCTCTAGCAATGTCAATACGCAAAACACCAGATTCGGGCAAGTTGGACAAGATTGTTGCCGAGGCCAGACGCAACAGGGAGCAACGCGAGCTTGGCTACCGGGAGCAGGCGCTCAAACTTTATCCTTGGGTGTGCGGACGTTGTGCACGCGAATTTGATCGTGTCAATCTCCAGCAATTGACCGTACATCACAAGGATCATAACCACGACAATAATCCGCCTGACGGCAGCAATTGGGAGTTGTTGTGTATCTATTGCCACGACAACGAACACTCAAGGTATCTGGATTCTGTGGGGCGAACGCCGGGCAGCGAACCCGGAACACAGGCTAGCCATCATCCATTTGCGGACTTGAAGTCGCTGTTAAAGGGCAAAAGGTAGCTGTTTGACATTTTGTGTGGTTATCATTTAACGTGAAACTTGCGTAGCGGGACACTACCCTTTTCTTTCTTCGGGGGAGCAGGAGGGATGGAAACGGGCTTGGAATCTTCGGGCTTGGCGCCAGTCGGCGCATCACCCTTCAAGTCCGCGGCGGATTCGAGGATGGACGACAGGCCGAGCCCGAAGTCCTTGAGGTTATCGAAGT
>CAIQPV010000591.1 GCA_903873725.1 uncultured Nitrosomonadales bacterium | reverse complement strand
GGTAGGTTTTATGTTAGCTGGAATACCTTGGCGACCAAACTCGGCTGCAATTCTCGGGCTAAAACCTTTAAACAAAGCAAGCAAGTTTAATTTTGCGCATTCAAATAAAGATACTTGTTCCTCTGACAGATCGGTGGTTTTTCGGTAGGATTCTGCATAAGCAAGCTGATCATTTACAGACATGTTCCAGTTATGAAACCACGTTATTAAAAAGTCGCATACAAAGGTATAAACTGGATTAGCATTGTCATAAGGGGAGAAGGTATTGAAAATAGAAGACTCTTGAGGATGATAATAATCGGACTCAATAGACGTAATTCCACTAGAATTTTGTTTCGCGCTGATGAGATAAATTATTCCCAATAGTTGCAGGTAGGCGTTTGCCTTTTGGTCTGTTTCAGGTTGCATGGCATCTCCTCTAAAGTTCATCAACTGGTTTCAGATTTCAATGGAACCAACCAATTCGTTACGTCTTCCGGGCCGCCTTCAAAGGATCGTGTCCCATCAACTTTCACCATTTGCTGCAAGAAAAGTAGTGTGTGATCCGGTTTGTCCAAATCGCTTTCATCCCGAATCAACCGCTCCCATCTTGCACCTCTGTCTTTGGTGCAGCATATTTGAAGCCAGCGAGCTGGTGCGAGTTTTTCATTGACCCATTTCAGGAAAGGCTCGAACAGATGATCTTGCCATAGTGCTTCTCGGGTCGGGAATATCACGACAGACTCGCCGGGCTCAACCAAACAGCATTCGCAGATGAAACCACCACGCTTGTTGCCCGGCCATATATCCAGATCAATTATCATGTCCCACCACTCGCCTTCCCAATTCACATGGACGGCAATTTCGTCTTTCGAAAGCCATACAGAAAGGCAGTCTGGATAATTATCAAACCGAAGTTCGATTCCGCTGGCTTTGATTTTCGTCACGCGAAGGGGAACTGCGAAACGAGTGCTGTTTTTCTTGAACCAGCTTTCAAAGGCACGCTGGATACGAGGACGGCGAAGATGTTGTTTGTTCATGATTCTTCATTGGAATTTATATTTCCATACGCGGCAACACACTCCAGCATCGTGTTGTTATGAATATCCAAAACTGCCTGAATGCCTCCACCGCTATCCACCTGATATCCGCCCGCAAGATTCCACGCGATAGGTATGCCAAGAGAATTGGCCGTCTCAAACACGAGCCTGTCACGCTCTCTCAGTTGATTGGTGGTTAAAAAACCGCCAAGCGGATCGTTGATGTGCGGATCGGCTCCTGCCTGATACAGAATGACATCACAGTCCTGCATGTCTGCAACCCACTCAAGAATACGCGCCAGAAAGTCAGTGGCCTGACGCGGGGACAGATATTCCCTGCCTGCGGTGAAATGCTCGATCCAGGATGCGGCTTGATGGCGCTCAATTAACTCAGCGGTTCCATCACCATAGTGCATATCAAAATCCAGAATACCCACCCGAGTGACCAACCCTTCAACTTTCAATACAAAAGCCGTCACCATCAAGCCATTGAATGTGCAATATCCTTTTGCAGATGTGAAATGGGCGTGATGAAATCCAGAACAAGGCGCAACCGCAACTTTGCGATTTTGGATCGCCCTGCGTGCCGCCGACAACATCGCTCCGGTGGTGTAGGGCAAGGTCTCGGCCACCTCTGGCATCCGATTCCCAAATCCGTTCTTGACCTCACAAGCCAGAACCTGATCTACATAGTAAGGGCTGTGCACCAGCTTGAATTCATCTGCTGTAACTGGTCTGGGGTCGATAATTTCAATCGGCAGACCAAGCCTCTTCCACGAGCCGACTACCCGAGCAGGTTTGCCTGCGCTGGGAGAAAAGTTGCTGATATTGGCATCCATCCTGGGTGTATAGAAAACTGGTATTTGCTCAATGTCATCCCTGGGTTTTTCTTCGTGGGCCATTTTTCATCCTTCGGGTGATTTTCTTGAAGGAATGCATTTAGCACCATGAGTGCGACACACTGTGGCGCGCCCAGGCAATATCGCTCACTAAATGTTGATGAGAAGCCATGGCGGCATGCATTTAATGAGTCACTGCACCAGAAAGGATCACTTGAATTTGTCAATGATCGCCATTACGTCCTCTTCAGTTAGCCCTCGATGCCCGGCAATAACATAGAGATTGGGATGTCCGTTGAACATTCGCGGCATATCGTCAATTGCCAGCCACGGGCATGAATAGCCGTTTGCCTCCATCCAGTTCTGGATTTCGATATCTCGACGAGGTAAATCTCCCACATCCTTTAAGACCGAGGTTATTCCGATAAACCGTGTCGCCAAATCCTCACCTCCGCCACGAGTTACAAACATCACCATTTCTTCGAAACTGAAAATTTCCCGCCACGAAGTTGAAAAAACAACTTTCACGTCAGGGCAAGCTCGCAGGATTTTCCACAGCAACGCAACCTTGCAAAATAACCCCTCATCGCCACAACTGTACGGGTGAAGC
>CAIQPV010000590.1 GCA_903873725.1 uncultured Nitrosomonadales bacterium | reverse complement strand
AGGAAACGCCTTCAAGTATTACAGCCGAAGCGCATTGCGCCGTAGCGCCCATCGTTATTCCAGCCTTGCTGAAAAGAATGATGACCAAGCTGGAAACACAAGCCGTTGTCTGTGCGGCTCTCGCAAATTGCGGTCACATAGGGCGGTTGGGAGAATGGGTCGATCAAGCGGCGCATGCGGGATATGCCGCCCTGATGCTGGCAACCTTTAATGGTCCCATACCTTACGTCGCGCCACCCGGCGGCAAGCAAGCCGTCACCGGCACCAATCCCATGGCTTTTGCCCTTCCTCTTACGGGAAACAAAATTTTCTCCATGGACATGTCGACATGCACGATTGCCTTCGGCAAAATTGGCGTAGCCCATCAGGCAAAAGCGCAAGTCCCTCCCAACTGCCTGCAAGATTCTGAAGGGCACCCCACAACCGATCCGAGCGTTATCTTTTCCGAGCCGCGTGGCGCAATCCTGCCTATGGGCGGAGATCAGGCTTATAAAGGCTTCGCTCTTTCTATGTTTATAGACCTTCTTGTTGCGGGATTGTCCGGCGGTCATACGCCGCCACCTACCAAGGACGCCAAACTTAACAACAGCATGACGTTGACCTTATGGAACCCGAAGTTTTTTGCCGGGCTGGCGCATATGCAAAACGAGGCAGAAAAATATATCGATTTCGTGCGCGCTTGCCCGCTCACCGACCCGCAAGCCTCAATTCGCCTTCCGGGAGACCGATCCGGCATACGCATGCAGGAATGCGCAGACCAAGGAATCCCGCTTAGCGAGGACGTCGTTCAAAACTTGCTGGATCTCGCGAATGAACTGAACGTCAAGCCCCTACAAGAACTTCAGACTGCCTGATTTTTCGACCATGATAAAACGCACTTTTGCGGTGCAGATCGACTTGGATGCCACCATCGCTCCAGAACCTTAACTTGAATCAGCCAATAACTCCCAGTCTGAAGCCATCTTTGCTTGCCTGCACTTCTTCCGGTGGTTTTTATGGAAACGCTGAACAAGTCTCAGAATTTTATCACATGCTCTTGACTGGCAAACTCCTAACCGAAAATTCTCTGGAAATGATGAAAGAATATTCTAAGACATTCTGGCTTGGTATGGGCTTAACCAGATATGAGGATGATTCTTTAGGTCATGGCGGCGTATTGACAGGGTATAACAGCCGAACAGTTCATAAAAACGGCGTCACAATTTCAATAATGTCAAATATGTGCACACTATCGGATGCTTATAAGCCTACTCCATTAGATCTTGCTACGCCCCTGTTCCCGAAAATCATAACCATAGTTCGAGACGTTATAGCGCAGCATTATCCACAACAGAAATTGGCAGCAGAAATGCCAAGGTGTGATAATAACCGACCTGAAAGCCAGCAAGCTTCGGCTATTTCTCTTGGGTAAATATCTCGGCATAATGGTCAAAAGTGTGTGGGTTAATTTATGAGTTTTGGAGCAGGAAGCGGATCATTTTCTGGCGTCTTTCTGCGTTCAGACCCCGATGGATTTTGACTTTGTTTTTCCAGTAAGCGAAGGAGCCGTCGCAACTGTTGGTTGTTGTTGGAATGGCTCGATCAGGGAAGCGTTGATAGGCAAAAACGTACGGTGCATTCGAGCGCAAGCTGCGAAGTGCGTGGCGTGGTCTGCGATGTTTGAACTGGCGTTGTTCGTTGCGTTCTTTCAGAAAATCGGCATAGCGGTTCTTCAGATCATCGAGACAGTCCATAAAGATCTCTTCGGAAACGCGCCACACGCCATTTTTGTTCTCCACAATCTGGTTTTGGAAATCAGCAAATCCGTTTCACGCTCTCCAACCGAAGCCCTCGAATACTTTCAGAATGACAAAAATCACGCCATTAGCCGCCTTCTGCAAGCCTCCACCGAGATGTCGGACACATAGGGAACTCCAGCTCTTCAGGAGCAGCATTTCTAACCCCCTGATTTCCCTCCTTCTGTCTTTCGCAGCGCAGCATATCAAGTGCTTGTTTTATCGGGGGCAAGCCCCTATATGTGGTTTCCCTGAATTTCCACCCTTTAGCCCCCGATTCTCCCTTATGGCATCCTCAGCTGAATCCCTTGCTTCGAACATGAATATGTCCGTCTTTTCGAAGGCGACAGAGCTTAAAAGCCGCATCTGGTTTACGCTTTTGGCGTTAATCGTGTATCGCGTCGGCACCTATATCCCCGTTCCGGGCATCGACCCCGCTATGTTGACGGAAATTTTCCGT
>CAIQPV010000589.1 GCA_903873725.1 uncultured Nitrosomonadales bacterium | reverse complement strand
GTGAGTAAAACATCGCCAATCCGCCGTGTCATCACGATCAGGATATTGTCGGGCGGCGTCATAAATATTGATCTACTCCAAGAAATGCACGGGTGTGCGTCGCTTGCAGCACCGCGTCCAGGCGCTGCCGGTTTTCTTCGAGGTTGCTGCGATCATTCTCTCCATGCCAGAGATGAAACAACGGCACGGAGAAACGCGCGCTCTTGTGATAAACCCCGGCGCGGATCAGGCGAATCACCAAATCAGAATCTTCCAGTCCCCAGCCGGAATAGGATTCATCGAGACCGTTTACTTTGAGCAAGTCGGCGCGAAATGCGGAAAGGTTGCAGGTTTTGGCCCCCTGCCAACGGCGCGGCGTGAGCTTGCGCAGCGGCCCGAGGTTAGGCAAGCGGAGCAGAGGTAGCAGTCGTTGAATCTGCCCCTGTCGTCGCGCCGCCAACCAGTTGCTAATAGTCCAGAGATGGATAGGTAACTTTTCACGAAGCACGTGTTCGGTAAAATCGCGCGTCAGCATCAGCCGGTTTCCGGCAAGGAAGCAGCCCGCCTCGGAAAGTGCACGATGACAAGCAACAAAGCTTGCCGGGGGAACGCAGTCACCATCGGTAAATATTATGTATTCGGCATTGGTGGCCGCCAGTGCGCGGTTGCGTATCGTGGCTGCGCGGAAGCCTATATCTTCCTGCCACACATGGCGTATTGGAAAAGATGCACGAAACTGGAATTGCCGCACTATTTCTAATGTCTGATCTGTCGAGCCATCATCCGCCACTAATAATTCAAAATCGGAATCAGTCTGTGTAAGGTAACCTTCCAATACGGTGGACAAGGCATCCGGGCGGTTGTAGGTAGTGACAATGACAGCAATGCGCATTATTTCTTCTGCTTCAACAACATCAGCTTGAGGTAGCGGTAGTAGGTACCTTCAGCATTGGAAACAGCCAGCATAAAGCCTTCCCGCCCATCAAGAAATCCGGCGCGCAATACATAAGTGCGCATGAAACTCCAAATACCGCGTAGCACGGCACCGCTCAACGTTGCCTGTCTGCCACGTTGCTGCATCATTTGCGCACCGGCTGACGAATATTGGTTTACCTTGTGCAGCACCTCTTCCAGATTTTCGAAAGCATAGTGCAGCAACATATTATCCAGCTGTCCCGTTGCACCTCTGACAAGCAAGCGTTCATGCACCAGATCATCGCTGAAATGCGCATGCTTACGGCGGAACAAACGAAGCACATAATCCGGATACCAGCCGGAATGGTGCATGAAGCGCCCACAATAGTTGGAAAGACGCGGAATACTATAGGCATCGGCGACATTGGCCGCACCTAAAGCAGATTCAATGTCGCGGCGCAACTCGGGGGAAACGCGCTCATCCGCATCCAGCGACAAAACCCAATCCTTGCTCGCGTAATTGAGCGCACGATTTTTCTGCGCACCGAAACCAGGCCAGTCGTGGACATAGACGTGCGGGGTAAATTCGCGGCAAATAGCGACTGTGTCATCCTGACTTCCGGAATCCACCACGATAATTTCATCCGCCCATGCCACCGACTCAAGGCAGGCACGTATGTTAAGTCCCTCGTTTTTGGTGATGATAATGACAGACAGACTTGCCATGCCGCATCCTTAAGCCAAAATTGACAAACAGAATACCACCGCAGTCAAACCTGCTGATGTCCGGTATCAGGCAAATATTCCGGAACCCATTGCGCGAGGATTTGTTTTACTTCCGTATCGTTCTGCGTCGCGTGTGTGCCTACCCATGCCAAAAGTCCTTCCAGCCACGCCGCATCAACTTCGCGTGCCCGGGCAATGCGCAGTTTTGGATGAGGTGTGGACAAGGTATGTTCGCTATCCGCGAGCAGTTCTTCATAAAGCTTTTCGCCCGGGCGCAGGCCGGTGAATTCAATCCGGATATCATCTTCGGTCATGCCGGAAAGACGGATGAGATCTTTTGCCAAGTCGACAATTTTCACCGGTTCGCCCATATCCAAAACAAAAATTTCCCCTCCCTCACCCATCAATCCGGCCTGCAATACCAGTTGCGCCGCTTCCGGGATGGACATGAAATAACGCGTGATCTCCGGATGAGTCACGGTGACCGGACCACCCTTGGCGATCTGTTCGCGGAATTTGGGGATTACGCTGCCGGTGCTGCCCAGCACGTTGCCGAAACGCACCATGACAAAACTCGTTCCTCCCGGTCGCTGCAAACTCTGGCATACCATTTCGGCAAGACGCTTGCTGGCACCCATCACATTGGTCGGGTTCACTGCCTTGTCAGTCGAAATCATCACAAACTTGCCAACCCCGTGCCGCTGTGATGCGTGTGCCACCGTCCAGGTACCCAGCACATTGTTGCGTACCGCCTGCCAGGCATTGTGCTGTTCCATCAATGGTACATGTTTATAGGCTGCCGCATGAAAGACCACTGCGGGGCGATGTTTGTCCATCACTTCATCCAGCCGTGCCGCATCGCGCACATCGCCGATCAGGAATTCACAATCCAGATCAGGCCGGACAAGGAGCAATTCCTGTTCGATGGTGTACAAAGCGAATTCGCTCTGCTCATAAAGCATCAATATTCCCGGGCGAAAATGTGCAATCTGACGGCACAATTCGGAACCTATGGATCCCCCGGCTCCCGTTACCAGTACAGTCTTGCCGGTAAGTAATTCATGCAGTCCGGCGGCATCCAGCGTAACCGGATCACGCCCCAGCAAATCGTCCAGTTCAACGGCGCGCAATTGTGAAATAGCCACGCGTCCACTCAACAGGTCATCGAAGGACGGCACGGTAAGCACCTTGAGTCCGGCCTGGCTGCAAAGTTTGATCGCACGCTTGCGCACCAGATGCGAGCCGGACGGCATGGCAATGATGGCTTGTTTTACACTCAGTTGTGCCGCCCACTGCGGTAAATCATCGAGCGCACCCAGAACCTTGATACCGTTCAATGAATGTCCGTGTGTTTTAACATCATCGTCAAGAAATCCGACCAGACGCCAATCGTTGCTCCGCCACAATTCCCTGGACAGGCTGGCCGCCGCATCACCTGCCCCCAAAACCAGCACCGGCTCGCCGTTCAACTGGATATTGCGGTACAAGCCCTGCTCTTTCCATAAACGATAGACGAAGCGGCTGCCGCCCATGATCAGCAGCAGCAATACGGGGTTGATTACCAGCACGGAGCGCGGCACAACAGCACTGACGCGGAACATCCACAACACCAGTGGAATCAGCGCGGCAGCCGACAGTACGGCCAAAAAAATACGCCGCAAATCGGTCACGCTTGCATAACGCCAAAGCCCCTGATACAGGCCGAAACGCCAGAAAATAACTCCTTGCAGTGGCGCCACCCACAGCAGGGTGCGCACCATCTCATCAATAAAATTGGTCGGCAGCTCGAAATTGAAACGCAACAGGTAAGCAAAACTCCAGGCAAGCGCCGCCGCAACCAAATCGTGCAGCATCGCCAGCAGGGTGCGGGTATCCGGCTTACTCATGTTGTTTGCGCTGAAAGGTGTTCCAGTGGCTGTCCAGAACCAGCATCATCACGGCATAAATGCCGCCCCATATCAGAAACAGAAACCATGGCCATTTCGCGGAATGGCGCATCTCCCATATGGCGGAAGCACCAGCCGCAAACATCAGCGCATATGAGAACAACGCGACATTACGATGCCCCCAGCCGATTTGCACCAGGCGCTGGTAATAATGTTCGCGATGCGCCTCGGTAATTTTTGCCCCGCGAACTGTGCGCTTTAACAACGTGACTGTGGCATCCGCCACGAACGGAGAAAACACCAACAGCGGGAACCAGCCCGGCCACAATTCCTTCTCCCAACCCCATAGTCCCATGGCAGCGGCCAAAAAGCCGAGCGGAATGGATCCGGCATCACCCATGAATACCTTGGCCGGATACAGGTTGTAATAAAGAAATCCGAGTGCGGCAGCGCCGACTGAAAAGTTCAACATGGCCTGGGTATCATCGCCATGCATCAGTGCTGCCAGGCCGTACATGGTAAAGCCGAAGAACGTCATGCCACCGGCCAGACCATCCGAACCATCCATGAAGTTGTAAAGATTGGTCATCCAGACCACACAAGGGAACACAAGAAAAACCAGCAAAATATTCTGCGCCGCGATGCCGGAACCGAACACAAGAAGTGCGGCGGCAATTACATGCACCAGCAAGCGCAGACGCACCGGTAAACCGCGCTTGTCATCCAGCAGCGAAACAACAAACAAGGCCAGCAGAGGCAATACCACCCACCATGCCAGGGACATAAGCATCAACGCCCAAGCCGTCAAAACTCCTGCCATCAACCCTACCCCGCCAATGCGCGGAATCGGAACCTCGTGCAGTGATCGCTCGTTGGGAATATCCTGAATCTCCTTGCCGAGTTTGCTGAACAACAAAATGGTTATGGCCAGCAAAGTTACCAAAGCTGCAATCATTGGCGCGTAATGTGTCATTTGTGATAAGTTCGGAACCATTCCGCCGTTGCCTGCAAGCCTTGGTGCATGGAGTAAGGTGGCGTCCAGTTGAGATCGCTGCGAATTTTATCACTATCAACTTGCAATGACCCAAGCAAACGCTCCAGTTGTTGCGACTTCCCGGCCAATTTACCCGCTAACCTTAGCAATGCGGGAGGGCAGTGAAATAAACGGGCAGGCACGCCCATTTCGTCAGCCAGAAGCCGCAGCAAGTCCGGCGTTGCAATGTCTTTCCCGTCGGATACCAAATAGGTTTGTCCTGCGGCAGCGGGATGGGTCGCGCACGTGATTAAAGCATCCGCCAGATTTCCGACATAGATCAGGCTGCGGCGGTTACCGATGGAAGCGAATGGCAAAGGAATGCGCTTCGCAACAATATTCAACATTTGCGCAAAGTTGCCTTTCACGCCGGGGCCATAAACCAATGGCGGGCGCACGATGACCACTTCCAGGCCGGTATCGTGAGACACCCGATGCAGCACTTGCTCTGCCTCCCATTTGGAAATGCCATAAGGATCTTGCGGCGCAGGAGGGTTTCGCCAGGAAAATTTCTGCTCGCCGCGAGTTTCTTCGCCGTTGACTTTAACGGAACTGACATAGACCAGGCGCTTTACACCACACGCCGCAGCGCACCGTGCGAGATGCTCCGTTCCTGCGGTATTGACATGCCGGAATTCAACCAATGGGTCGGTAACGGTGTCATTCATCACATGTACGCGGGCTGCGAGATGAATGACGGTGTCTACTTCCCTCATTGCCTCGTTCCATTCGGTGGCGACATCAATGCCCTTCACCCTGGCAATTTGGCAACCGTCTCCATCCCAGTTTGATGAAGCGCGAATCGCGCCACGGACAGAATATTTTTGCTCCGCCAATCTGGCGCATAAGGTGCGCCCGACAAACCCGCTCGCCCCGGTCACCAGTACCGTTTTCATGTTCACTCAGACCGGCTTTGACCAGACTGTGCGATTCACATAATCGACATAGCTCAATACCACCCTCAATATCTGTTTGGACACCGAACACGCCTCGTAATCTTCCACGGGTTGCATAACCCGGTTCGTTTTGTCATGTTGTGCCACAATCACTTTCACCGCATCGAGCACCCGTTCTTTTTTAAGCCCGCTCATGATGAGTGTTCCCGCGTCCATTCCCTCCGGTCGCTCGTGTGCATTGCGAATGGTGATTGCCGGAAGATTAAGCAGCGAAGC
>CAIQPV010000588.1 GCA_903873725.1 uncultured Nitrosomonadales bacterium | reverse complement strand
TTTTTTGCCATGGGTTAAGTCTGGGTTAAGGCTGAATTATATGTTGCGGACTTGGCCGGAAGAACGTTCGTTCTTTATATATTACTGAGCAATGGAAAAAGACGCAAATTATCCTGCAAGAAACGGGTTGATCAGGTTAGCACCGCAACCCATGGATTCGGCCATCAAACAGCTTTACGGATTTGCGGCCATTTCAAGCGGAGTTAATTATTTTTCCGAACAATGCTTCACGTGTCTGTTCTCCAATATCAAAATCCACTGCGACCGCATTTTCCACGCCTATTCGTATCGGGGGGCCGAAGCGGGTGACGGCGAGGCCTGCGCGCCTCATCATGCGTTCGATTGAGAGTGTGATGACGGTGACGTAATGCTCAATACCCATTCTTTCGCCGAATAAGACAATTTCCCGGGCAGCGTCAAGCGAGATCCGGGAAAAACCGAATCCTTGCGGATTTTCTGCTGCAATGGCAAAGCGGCTTAACTCCCAGATTTTCGGATCTTGCGGAGCCGGATGTCCGTACAGTAATTCCGGAAAAGTATCTTTGAGCATATAAGAGCCCTCTGTAGGCAAGGCTCTCCAGCAACCGCGCAGCCTTTTCGCAGGTTCGCGGATCATCATGTAATAGGGGTTCATGGCATCATAACCGTCAATTTCCAAACCGCTCATGACGGAAACATTCCAGCCCATCCTGTCCCTGAACACCTTGGCACGGAGCCGGTGCATTTCCCGCAAGTCGGCGCTATCGAATTCTGATCTGGAGGCAATTTTTATCAGGTAAGACATCGTGCTGTGCGAATAATTACAATCCGGGTTATAGTTGGATCAGCCCACTGCGCATGGCTTTTACCAATACTTGCTGGCGGGACGAGACACCGAATTTGCGGCGCATATTGCTGAAATGCAAATTTACTGCCGACTCGGAACGGTGAAATATCTTGGCAATTTCCCAAGAGCTTTTTCCGGCAGCACACCATTTCAGGCATTCAAGTTCTCGTGGTGTCACAGCAGGAAGCCTTTCCGGCAAATTGGGCTGAGTCATGAAACGAAGCGATGTTTCAAAGATGAAATCGCGAAAATATGAAAGCTCGGGAAGCATACCTTGCGCTTCCCGCTGAAAGCACTTGCCCGGTTTTGTATCGTTCACAAAACACAAAATACCCAGTTCTCCCTGTGCACCGTGAATGGGCAGAGTGACGCCTGACCGGAGGCCGTGACCGCATGCTTCTTCATACATTTCCTTTTGTTTCCGGGCAGAAAAAATCTCGGGTGACCAGATTAGGGGTATCGATTTTCTTGTGCAATGAGTGAAAGTCGGGTCTATATGCTGCATGTTTTCGGCGTCATATTTGTCCCGCCAGCCGATGGAATAATTGCTATGCAGAAAGGCGAATCTGGCTTCTATCGGGGTGTTGCGATCCGGAAGAATGGCCAAGAGGGTTTGTTCATAGCCGAGGTTGTTGGCGAGCTTGAAAATCAGATTGCGCCAAACTGCAACTGAGTCGCAGTACATCAGGTCTGAATACAGTTCGGCAGATTTCATTTCGGCTAAGTTCCAAAAGGGGGATATTGGAATTCTTGACGATTAAACATGCAGTTATCTGTGCGTTACCGCACAAACGAACCATCATGGATGATCGGGCGCAGCCAGACCTGAAAAAAGTGTTACTTTGGGAATGGCAGGATTGGAATTAACCGTTCTTTCCCGTGACGCGGCTTGAAAGCCAGGCAGGGTTTGCCGGATGCATCCAGAACATCCAGATGCGGTATTCGCTTGCTTTTGAAATTCAGCGCCCGGCAACCGTAAGGGAATCTCGCATCATGGGTGATGAAATAGTGGGCACATTCGGTACAGTCGGGTGTTTCGTGGTTCATCAATCTCGCAATGCGGGTCAGTCAGGCCGGTAAGAGGCTATAGTTCTGCCTTTGGAATCTACAACCAGCCAGGATTCATTGCCTTGGCGAGCGGGTATATCGGATTTCTTTGCCAGTTTGATTGCCGGGACGCCATCAACAAATAATATGAACATTATCGCCTCCATGGAACGTGTCGCATGAAGTTTAATAGTTCGGGATAGTATGGCACCGGATGATAAGATGGCAAAATTGGCAGCAATTCTCCTTAATGCTGCGCGGCAAGGATATCGGCCGGACTCGTTGCGGTATAAGCGGGCGGATCAAGCACGGTAGGAACAGCCTGCGGCAGTGTGTCGGGATAATCCTTGCTGTAATGCAGCCCCCGGCTTTCGTGCCGGGACATTGCGCTTTGCACAATGAGGTCGGCGCTTAACACCAGGTTGCGCAACTCCAGCAAGTCGGCGGTGACGTGAAAGTGGGCGTAGTACTCGTTGATTTCCCCGTAAAGCAACTGGATGCGGTGCTGTGCGCGCTGCAGCCGCTTGGTGGTGCGCACGATACCAACATAGTCCCACATGAAACGGCGCAGTTCATCCCAGTTGTGCGAAATAACAATTTCTTCGTCGGCGTCGGTTACGCGGCTTTCATCCCATTGCGGTAACGGGAGGAGTTCGCTTAATGGTTTGCCGAGTATATCGCAGGCAGCGGCATCGGCAAATACCATGCATTCGAGCAGCGAGTTGCTGGCCAACCGGTTGGCGCCGTGCAGGCCCGTGCAGGCCACTTCCCCGCAGGCATAAAGTCCCGGCAGGGACGTGCTTCCCTCCACGGAGGCTTCCACCCCGCCGCAGAAATAAT
>CAIQPV010000587.1 GCA_903873725.1 uncultured Nitrosomonadales bacterium | reverse complement strand
TGCTCTGACGGGCTACGACTTCAACGCGGCAAAGAAGGCATTCAACAAGGAGATTCCGTTGGAATATCTATTCAGAATGTAGCCCTACTGTGTCGTTTGCTGCATACAATGGGATGTTTCATCAGCCTATAGATCATATCTGACGCGAACATTACTTATCCCCGCAGAAACAGCTTTATCCGCCATTTCTTGAACAGCTTGTGGTGATACCCCATACCGCGCAAGAATGCCTGATGCTTCATTTATGTCTCGAATATAGGATTCATGCACATCCGAGAGATGTCGATCTATCCTCAGTTCTTCGCTTTTTGCTTTGTCAATTATGTTGAAGATGGCTAATAAGTCGATACGATTCGGATAAAGGACATAGTCATTCTTTACGTCGCAACTGATGCCATATCGGATTTCATCGCTATGCTGAACAGTTTTACCGCATCGAACATATCCGAATCCGACGACAATGTTCAATTCCTTGTCACGGCGATTCTCGTAGAAAATATCACGCAGGTTGCCAATTAAAAGTTGAGCTGATCCAGGAGAATCTGTCCTGACGGGATACTGCGCACTTTCTTCATGAACTTTAAAAGTCGCAATGTGCCCTTCAACCTTCAAAAAGACCTTCCATTGCTTTCCTTCGCCCGGTATCTGCGTGTCTGCTAATGTAATTAGCCGCTCCAGGTCAGCGCGTCTGATTGTAAAAGCAATACTCATATCAGGATTTCTCCTTGAGCACATCATCAGCATTCACAATCTGTTTTCCAGATGATTTTAGCTGATCGCAAATGGCTAGTGTACGACTGTTGGGAGCTGCGTGGGGAACGAAGATGCGGTCGGCGAGTGCGCCGACGAAGCGGTTGCGGGCTTCGGCCATGGCTGCTGTGATGCGCTTGTCCTTTGGTGGGAATGGGGACAGGATGAGCAGACGGCCGGCATCGAAGGCGGGAACCAACTCCGGCTTCAGGTGCATTCCTGCAATGGAGCGGGCGGGAACCCAGATGACGGGCTGTCGGCCGCGAAGCAGGATGCCCAGACACTCCCACTCCATGACAGCGTGGAAGCCGCCAATGAGAACCCGGCCCTCGTCACGCATCTGGGTGATGGCATCAAAGGTCTTCAGGATGATGGAGCCGGGGCATTGCGAGGAGCAGAAGAAACCGGTCTTGTGTTGATCGAGCGGTTGCAATGGGCCAGCAGCCCAGAACTCATTGGGCGCGTCGCTGCGCAGCCCCTCAAGCAAAGCCTGCGGGTACGCTGGACTTCCATGACGGATTGTCGCGACTTGCTCGTCGAGGATCACAATTACTCCTCCTCAACATCCGCTTCTTCGTCTGAGCCTAGACGAAACTTAACATCGAAATTAAGAATCATGTCGAGCTCTGAGGCGGTGAAGCTGTAATGCTCGGCCAAGACACAATCGACTTTGTCAGTAATGGATTTAGAAGACCTCGCATCGAATTCGGCGTATGAGATTGTGTCCTTTATCGTCTTCGTCTTTTTGTCCCTAGTTGTAATTGTTTTTGTGGCAGAGTTTCGCTTGAGATCTGCCATGAGCTCCTTGTTTAACTCAACGAGGCGCGGATCATTAAGCGCAGCCGGGGGAATCGGGAAGTTGGCTACGAGCGAGTCGCTCAAATGAAAGCAGTCTCCGAAGGCAATAAAGTAAAGGTAGAACAACGAGCTGTTGAGGATAGCGCAGCAAATGTTCGCCGTCTTTTTATCTGGGAAATAGACATACCTGCCATGCGCGGGTGCGCCAACCTTCCCGTTCTTTGCGTAATATGGCAGGACGACGGTTGCCTTAACCCAATATCGCGTGGCTTCTTGATAAAAAATGAAATTCTCAGTCGGCTTCCTTGCGATCGCAGTTCCAAGGGCCTTGAGCGTAGGCAAATCAAGTTTGGCGCAAACTGATCCTCCAGCTTCGGAACCAACTTTTGCAAACTGATCGGAAAAGAGATTGTTCCTCTCGCCTGAAATAAATTCCAATGTTGGGAATATGTTTGATCGAGCATCAGTTGCCCATCTAACATACCGACTTGCATACAGCGTAGAATTCGCACCGTTGCGCTTTGAATAGTTAAAAATGGTGCTCCTACAATTCTGTAAACCTTCAAAGAGTTTCCCCGGCCGGTCATCAAAAGACACTGCACCAATAAAAGCGGAGTCGCTGCGTAGGACTTGACGTACACTTTTCATTCGAGAAGAGCTTGTCAGGGGTAGTTGAACGATGAGGCTGACTCTTCCATGTTCTCGCACGAGACTGATCGCTCGCTCGGTAGTAATCCCGTGCAAGTTTCCGCAAGGCACTGTTGAATAGCCGAATAGCTGGTAGTCCTTTTTGACCTCCGCGTATTCTTTCCAAGGAGGATTCCCTATAATGACATCGAAACCGCCGGACGCGATGATGCGATGGAAGTCGCAGAACCAGTGAAAAGGCTTATGTGATTCCCTCCACTTCTTGACACCAGCTTTCTTTATTCCGTATTCC
>CAIQPV010000586.1 GCA_903873725.1 uncultured Nitrosomonadales bacterium | reverse complement strand
GAAACACTCACTGGAACTTGCATGGTAAAACCGAACTGATTTCTTTCGTAGGCGAATAACCTCCAAAAGGTTGAGTACGCCCATTACAATACTATCTAGCGTTTCTGCAGGCTGCTCAAAGGATAGGCCGACTGAGCTCTGAGCGCACAGGTAATAGACTTCGCTGGGATCGCTGCTGTCGAAGGCATTCAGTACGCTGCGAAAATCGTTCGGCGCCATCGACACCAACCTGACTCTTTTGTCAATCTCAAGCAATCGCAAATTGGTCAGCGGGGATGTCTGTGCGTCGCGTGACGTGCCCCATACCTCGTAGCCTTTTTCCAGAAGAAATCTGGCAAGGTAACTTCCATCTTGCCCATTTACCCCGCAAATGAGTGCCTTCATTTATACAACATCCTCTCTTGAAGAGTCACCCATCCGACATGCATACTTTTTCACTGAAATTAATCGAATTGAACTATATAAGTAATTCACCACCGTGAGATTGCGATCTTGCGCAAAATAGAATCACGCGGCTATCAATGCCTGTCTCGCCTGCTGAAATTCAGGATTCAGCAGAAGGGCTTGCTCGTAGCTGCTTTTGGCCGATCCGAATCGACCCAGTCCCGCAAGGGTTCGCCCAAGGTTGAAATGCACCTCAGGAACACTGGGATCGATCGTTAGCGCAAGGCGCAGCAGCCATTCGGCCACGATCAGATCGCCGGTTTGCAGGCGCAAAGCTCCCATCAACTGGACCGCATGAAAAGTAGCGGGCGTCGAGGCAAGTACCTGACGGTAACAATTTTCCGCAGACGAAAATTCCCCGGCAAGTTGATGGCTAAGTCCGAGGGAAACCAAAGTGCCCGCGTCTTTCGGGTCAATGAGCTTTGACGTCAACTCTGTCCTGATCCGCAGCAATGCAGCACGGATCTCGTTGGCCATTTTCTTCCAAGAGAATGTCGCAGCGCGTTGGAGCCCCTTAGCGATCAACGCCGCACGTACGGTTGGCTCCTGAACTTGAAGCAGCGCGCTGGCCATGGCGGCCACATCATTGGGGGCAACGTATAGCGCTGCGTTCTCGGCGACCTCCGGAATCGAGCCTCCGGGGCAGGTAATGACCGGACATGCGCACGCCATTGCCTCGGCAATAGGCATGCCAAAACCCTCATAGATCGAAGGGTAGGCCAGTGCTATGGCCCCCGCATAAGCGCACTGGAGTTCTTCATCGTTAACTTCAATCATGTGGAGACTGGCCCCACCCAGATGTGCCTCAAACGCCGCTTGAAGAGTGGTATCAGGCCCGGTACAAACAATCGCGTAGTTGGCCCGCTGCTCGCCCAGGGAACCAAAGGCCTGAAAAAACAACATACAATTTTTGTACCCTCCCCGAGTGCCCACAATGAGAAAGTAGGGTTTATCAATACCGTGCCGGGTCTTGAAAGCTTCCACCCGGTCAGGTCCGGGCGAATTCAAGTCCACGCCACAATGGGCAACGGTTACCTGGTTCGGAAGAATGGCAGGGAAAAATCGACACAGATCACTCGCAGTATTGTG
>CAIQPV010000585.1 GCA_903873725.1 uncultured Nitrosomonadales bacterium | reverse complement strand
CAAACGCTATAACAATTTTAGCTACGTCCCCGCACTTTCTGCAGAGCCGGAAGATTCCGACTGGCAAGGTTTCCGCAGCTTCGTGCATGAGGCGGCAGTAGCATATTTTAATAATGACTTCCGGGGCAACAAGGCCTATATCTGCGGCCCGCCGCTGATGGTCGAAGCTTGCATCGGAAGCTTGATGAAGGGACGACTGTTCGAACGCGATATTTATACCGAAAAGTTCATTTCGGCAGCGGATACGCAACAGGTTCGAAGCCCTTTGTTTCGGGCGCTCTGAAGGTTGGAAGCAGGCTTTCCAGGTGCTTTAGGTGCGTGGTAAAAGCGATACCTTTTTGACATTGATAGTGTTGCAATTAGGTATTAGACAGTGTTGGTTTTTGGCATATAGACTGAAATCATTTTGCAACGCCGATAAACCAAAAATAATTTATCCGTCCCGCGAGACGGGTAGCCCTGCAAGGAGTTGTCATGCAACAAATCAAGAATTTCATCAACGGCGAATTTGTCGAGGGCGTGGAAGGAAAGTATTTCGACAAGCATTCACCACTCGATAATCGTGTCATAGCACGGGTTTCCGAGGCAGGTAAAGCGGACGTCGATGCGGCAGTACGCGCTGCCCGCGCCGCGCTCCAGGGCAAGTGGGGAAGCCTGACTACTGATCAGCGCGTTGATCTGCTTTACGGCGTGGCCAACGAGATAACCCGCCGTTTTGAGGATTTTGTTGCTGCGGAAATGGCCGACACGGGACAGCCGCGCCATGTGATGACCCACGCCTTTATTCCGCGGGGCGCAGCCAATTTCAAGGTGTTTGCCGACGTGATCAAGAATGTGCCGTCGGAATCATTCCAGATGTCCACACCGGATGGCCGGGGTGCCCTAAATTACGCCATTCGTGTGCCTAAGGGCGTGGTCGGCGTGATCTCGCCGTGGAATGCACCCTTTCTGCTGATGACCTGGAAAGTCGGTCCGGCATTGGCCTGCGGCAATACGGTAGTGGTCAAGCCCTCGGAAGAAACACCGCTGACTACCACGCTGCTTGGTGAAGTAATGAACACTGTCGGTATTCCGAAGGGCGTATTTAACGTAATTCATGGCTTCGGTCCGAACTCCGCCGGCGAATTTCTCACTCAGCATTCCTTGGTCGATGCCATCACCTTCACCGGCGAAACGCGAACCGGCACGGCAATCATGAAAGCTGCCGCCGAAGGTATGCGTGATGTTTCGTTCGAACTGGGTGGCAAGAATGCCGGCATCGTTTTTGCGGATGCCGATTTTGACGAGGCGATCGAGGGTATTTTCCGTTCGTCCTTCCTGAATTCCGGCCAGGTTTGCCTCGGTACTGAACGGGTATACGTTGAGCGACCGATTTTCGAACACTTTGTGCAGGCACTGAAAGCGAAGGCAGAAGCCGTCAAATTCGGTCGCCCGGACGATCCGAATGCCAACTATGGTCCGCTGATCAGTAATGAACACCGGCAAAAAGTGCTTTCCTACTACGCCAAGGCAGTGGCGGCAGGTGCGACCGTAGTCACAGGTGGTGGAATACCCAACGTGCCGGCAGATTTGGCCGAAGGGCACTGGGTACAGCCGACCATCTGGACCGGTTTGCCGGAAACGGCTTCAGTGGTGCGGGAGGAAGTGTTTGGCCCATGCTGCCACATTCGACCTTTTGATACCGAAGATGAAGTAATCAATCTCGCCAATGATAATGACTACGGATTGTCGACCACCATCTGGACGACCAATCTGGCGCGTGCCCATCGGGTGGCGGCGCGCGTCGAGGTGGGAATTACCTGGATCAATAGCTGGTTTCTGCGCGATTTGCGCACGGCTTTCGGAGGTTCCAAGCAATCCGGAATTGGACGTGAAGGCGGCGTCCACTCACTGGAGTTTTACACTGAAACCCGCAACATCTGCGTGAAGCTCTGAGGAAAATATGGACGACAACAAAATCAGGCAATACGGCGACGAACTTTACGAAGCCTGGCTGGGTCGCAGCACCGTGCAACCGCTTTTACTGCGGGAACCAGAAATCACCATCGACGACGCTTACAAGATTCAGTTGCGCATGGTCGAGCGCCGCGTGCAGGCAGGGGAAAAAATTGTCGGCAAGAAAATTGGCGTTACCAGCAAACCGGTGCAGGACTTTCTTGGCGTGTATCAACCGGACTTTGGCCAACTTACTTCGGGGATGGTGTATCAGGAAGGTGAGGACATTGATCTTGGCAAATTGATCCAACCCAAAGCCGAAGCCGAATTGGCCTTTGTGCTGAAAGAAGATTTGATCGGCCCCGGTATCACCGCTATGGATGTGATCCGCGCCACCGACTACGTTTCGCCCTGTTTCGAGATTGTCGATTCGCGCATTACCGACTGGAAAATCAAGATACAGGATACGGTGGCTGACAACGCTTCCTGCGGGGTCTACGTGATTGGGAAAACCCGTGGTGATCCGCGTAAATTGGATATTACGCTGGCCGGGATGGTGCTGGAAAAGAACGGTGAACTATTCTCGACCAGTGCCGGTGCGGCAGTGCAAGGATCACCGGCCAATGCGGTTGCGTGGCTTGCCAATACGCTCGGTAGTTTGGGGATTCCTTTTCGCGCCGGCGAGGTCATTTTGTCAGGCTCCCAGTCTGCGCTGATTCCGGTTGTCGATGGCGACGAACTGGTATGTACCGTCGGGGGCCTCGGCAGTTGCCGCGTTAAATTTTCCGGAAGGAGTGCTGTATGAGCCTTGATCTGACACTTTCCCGCGAGGATATTGTTCGCCTGTGTGAACGGGTAGAGGGTGCCCAGCGCCGTGCGTATGCAATCCCCAAACTGACCGACGAATATCCTGCGATGACCATCGCCGATGGTTACGCGGTGCAAGCCGAATTGCGCCGCCGCTATCTTGCCAGCGGCAGCCGCTTGGTGGGTTGGAAGGCAGGTCTAACATCCAAAGCCAAGATGCAGCAAATGGGCGTGCATGTGCCTTCGATCGGGTTTCTCATGGACGACATGTGGCGTCCGGAAAATTCGGCCATCAAAACTTCCGACATGGTGCATCCACGGGTCGAGTGCGAAGTGGCTTTTGTCACAAACAAGACACTCAAGGGACCAAACTGCACGCGTCAGGATGTACTGGATGCAACCGATTATGTGTTGCCTGCGGTGGAAATTATTGACTCACGTTTTTCAGGTTTCAAGTTTGATCTGCCCAGCGTAGTTGCCGACAACGGCTCTTCGGCGCGTTATGTTGCCGGTGGGCGTGCCCGCTATCCTGCGGATATTGATCTGCGTACTCTCGGCGTGGTGATGGAAAAGAATGGCGAAATCATTGCCATGGGGGCTTCGGCTGCGGTGTTGGGACATCCCGCCGAGGCCATCGCCATGCTGGTGAACATCCTGACGGAGCAAGGAGAAGAACTGGCAGCGGGAAGTTTTGTAATGAGTGGGGGAATTACCGAAGCCATTCCCGTCAAGCCGGGTGACAGCATTGTGGCGCGTTTTCAGGAATTGGGTAGTGTATCAATGCGTTTTGTCGAATGAATTAAATAACTTAACAAATATTAGGGAGGAAGCACGATGCCTATCTTGGAGATGCATTTGCTGGAAGGACGCAGTGTCGAATTGAAACGTAAAGCAGTAGCCGCCATTACAGCGGCCCTGGTTGAAACGCTGAAAGTTCCGCCTGAAACAGTACGAATTCTGATCACGGAACACAACGATGAAAATTTTTCGGTTGGAGGGCAGACTATCGGTCAGCGTAAGCAGGGTAGCCAAGGTGCTGGCGACTAAACAATTAAATCAGTCAGGAAAACAATGAAAAAAATCAGATGTGCATTAATCGGCTCAGGCAACATTGGTACTGACCTAATCTATAAGATCCAACGCAGCGAAATGCTGGAGCCGGTATGGATGGTCGGCATTGATCCTTCGTCAGAAGGTTTGGCGCGTGCGCGCAGCATGGGATTGAAAACAACGGCAGCCGGGGTGGACGGTTTGCTACCGCATGTGCTTGAAGACAATATTCAGATTGCTTTCGATGCTACGTCGGCTTACGTTCATGCAGAAAACTCGCGCAAGCTGAATGAGCTCGGTGTGATGATGATCGATCTGACACCGGCCGCGATTGGCCCGCTTTGTGTGCCGCCGGTCAATCTGCTGGAGCATGCCAACAAGGTCGAAATGAACGTCAATATGATCTCTTGTGCAGGTCAGGCCACGATCCCGATTGTGTTTGCCGTGTCGCGAATTCAAAGCGTCGCTTACGGCGAAATTATCGCCAGTTTGGCTTCCAAGTCGATCGGCCCCGGCACGCGCGCCAATCTGGACGAGTTTACCTATACGACTTCCAACGCCATTCAGCTTGTGGGCGGGGCAAAAAAAGGCAAGGCGCTGGCCATTATCAACCCGGCCGAACCGCCGATGCTGATGCGTAACACCATTTATTGCCAAACCGAGGACGAGCCGGATCAGACACGTATTACCGAGTCCATTTTGCAGATGATAGGTGAGGTGCAAAAATACGTGCCGGGTTACCGGCTGGTCAACGGACCGATTTTTGATGGCAAGTGGGTCGCGGTATTCATGGAAGTTGCCGGCCTCGGTGATTACCTGCCGCGATACGCGGGTAACCTGGACATCATGACCGCTGCAGCAACACGGACAGCCGAAATGTTTGCCGCAGAAATTCTCGCTGGAAATATCCAACTCAAGCCACTGGAGGTCGCGTAATGAACCAGACTCAAGATTTGAAGGGTCGCAAAATCATCATTCATGATATGTGTCTTCGCGACGGCATGCACGCCAAACGCGAACAGATGTCGATTGAGCAAATGGTCACGATTGCTACCGCCCTGGATGATGCGGGGGTTCCCATGATTCAAGTTACCCACGGGGCCGGTTTGGGGGGGAATTCCCGCCAGCATGGCTTTGCCCCACACAGTAACGAGGAGTATCTCCGTGTGGTGGTTCCCAGGCTCAGGCAGGCAAAAGTATCGGTACTATTGATTCCCGGCCTGGGTACGATGAAGGAACTTCAGTCGGCTTACGACTGTGGTGCCCGCAGTGTGCATGTGGCTACACATTGCACTGAAGCCGACACCTCACCCCAGCATATCGCTTTTGCGCGCAAGCTGGGCATGGATACGACCGGTTTCCTGATGATGGCCCATCTCAATACGCCGGAAGGTCTGGCGCAGCAGGGCAAGTTGATGGAATCGTATGGCGCACAGACAATTTATATTACCGATTCGGCAGGCTATATGTTGCCTGCCGATGTGAAAGCACGGGTTGCGGCTTTGCGTACGGTGCTCAAGCCGGAAACCGAGATTGGTTTTCATGGTCATCACAACATGGGCATGGGGATCTCTAACTCCATCGCCGCCATCGAAGAAGGCGCCAGCCGCATTGATGCTTCCGTTGCCGGGCTGGGGGCAGGGGCGGGTAATACACCGCTTGAAGTATTTGTGGCCGTGTGCGAACGCATGGGTATTGAAACAGGCTGTGATTTATTCAAGTTGATGGACATGGCAGAGGACATCATCTTGCCGCTGATGGACCACATGGTACGGGTTGATCGGGCTTCTTTGACGCTGGGGTATGCCGGTGTTTACTCAACTTTTCTGCTGCATGCCAAGCGTGCCTCCGAACGTTTCGGCGTCTCGACCCGCGACATTCTGATTGAACTGGGACGCAAGAAAATGATCGGCGGGCAAGAGGATATGATCGTGGACACGGCCATGACAATGGCAAAGGAGCGCGGCCTGCTGAAAGATGTAACCGCGTGAGATCAATTTTGGCAACTTATGAAACCTTCAAAATTTAGTCCGGAGTTCTTCAACAAGTTAAGTCTTGATCAACTTCCGGGCTACCTTGGTATCGTGGTCACTCATGTACTTGCCGGAGAAGTTAAAGCCGAATTTCAGGTCCAACCTTCTCTGCTGGCCCTCAACGGATATCTTCATGCAGGCAGTGTTGTCGCACTGGCTGATACATGTTCCGGCTTCGGCTGCTGGGCGAATCTTCCAGAGGGGGCAACTGGATTTACTACCATTGAGTTAAAATCAAATCATCTGGGTACAGCACGGGAAGGCACAGTGGAATGCATCGCAACAGCGGTTCACCTGGGCAAAACCACCCAGGTTTGGGATGCAGTCGTCACAAGCAAAGACTCTTTGAAAAAACTTGCAATATTCCGATGCACGCAGATGCTTCTTTATAAAAAATAGTATATCTAACCAACTGATCGCGAACCGGACATCAATTGTTCGCGGAAACTGACCCGAGGCAAAAACAATGACAAGTACTGATCTGTTCAAAGAAGTTGCAGTGGTAGTAGGTGCCACCGGCGCTTTTGGCAAGGCGATTGTTGCAAGGTTGACTGCCTCAGGTCTTGGTGTTGTTGCCGTGGCACGCACTGCCGGGACGCTGACAGCACTGGTTGGTGATTATCCCGGTGTTGTGCCCTGTGTCGCCGACATTTCCTCTGATACATCGATCGGCCAAATCGGCGAAGTCCTCGATCGTCCTGTACGGATAATCGTACACGGACCGGGGGTGGCTGTGGCTGGTGGTATACTGACTGCGCCAACATCGGCAATGGTTGATGCGGTCAACATCAAGGTGGGCGGCTTGCTCCGGTTGACGCGCGCGGTTGACGCGCGCTTGTTGAAGGGTTCGCGGCTGGTTGCGATCGGCGGACACTACGGCTTCGAGCCTACTGCCTACGCTGCCGCAGCCGGGGTTGCCAATTCGGCTCTGGTGAATGTCATGCGTCAACTCAGTCTGGCCTACGGCCCACGGGGAGTGACAGCGCATTTGATCGCGCCGGGTCCCGCCGATACCGAACGCCTGCGGCGTGTGGCCGCAGATCGGGGCGCGATGCGCGGCATTACCGCCGAGGCTGTGCTGGAAGAGATGAGGAGCGAGTCATCCACCGGCACCTTCACCACCCCCGAACAGGTGGCGTGGGCCGTATCTCTCCTGCTTGCACCGGAAGCCGATGCGATGACCGGCTCGACCCTGATGCTTGATTCGGGGCGGCGACGCGGCCTGCCTTGAGTATTTGCCGCATTAATTTCCTGCGGACAAACGGTTTGGACTGGAATTAAATTGGAGACAATGATATGCCTATAGTGAATTTTCATCTTGTCAGTTTGCAGACCTCCCCGCAGCAGGACGAACGTCTCCTGAAGGAGGCATCAAAGCTTTACAGCGAAGTGTTGCGGTCGCCAATTGATCGCGTGCGTGCTTTTATTACGGCACACCCCGCCGTGCAGTTCGCAGTTGCAGGTGATCTGGTCAGCCGCAATGGTCTTCATGCGCCGTATTTCGAATTCATTGTGCTGGAAGGCCGTCCGCTCGAAGAGCGTCATCGCCTGATGGCAGGATTTACCGATCTACTGGTGGATATTCTGGGGGTCAGGCGCGATCTTGTGCGAGGCAGTTGCCGCCGGATCGAGCCGATTGATTGGTCGATTGGCGGCGTACCGGCGAGCGTGTTGAGAGCGGACGAAGTAGCTGCGCGCGAAAAAGCAGCCGCATTGTCAAAAACTTAAAGATTTAGCATGACGTCTGAATCGACAAAACAACAGCAAGGCATT
>CAIQPV010000584.1 GCA_903873725.1 uncultured Nitrosomonadales bacterium | reverse complement strand
TGGGTCAGGATAATTGCACAGAAAATCCATCGTCCCCTGCCTTCTAACATTATGCTGAACGATCTTGTTCAAGATGGGATGCTGGGACTGATCATGGCATTTAGAGAATACGATGAAGATACGGGTATTCCGTTCCATTCTTTCGCGGAAAATAAAATCAGATGGTCAATAATAGATGGCCTTCGGGCTGGAGATTGGGCAGGAAGATCAGTGCGAAGGCGCGCCAGCAAGGTTGACAAGACGATTGAGAAACTGCAGGCATTATTGCACAGGAAGCCCTCCACAAGCGAGATTGCAGACGAGCTCGGAGTTCGGGTGGATGACATTTCGACAACTCTTGGAGATGCCTATGGCTATAATTTTGTGCGAATCGACGACGGTGTTGAAGGTGCAGCACTAGACATCCCCGATTCACGCATGGAACCTTCAGCCATTGCCGAGCGGCGCGAGTCGTATTCCCGTGCGGTCGCCAGCCTGAGGATTTTGCAACCCAGCGAAAGAAAAGCCTTCATTCTGCGTATCATGTGCGACCTGAGTGGACGGCAGGCAGCAACCGAAATGGGAGTGAGCGAGTCCAGGGTAAGCCAGTTGTATAAGACGGCAACAGAAAAACTTGCAAATTATGTTTAGCCAGGTAGCCGGGAAGCAATAAATTCCGATAAAAGATAGGGCCAAATGTCTATCCCCACGAAAATTTTCCTGTTTGCCGTGCCGGAAAATGAATCAGCTAATGGATTATTTGGGATAGAACTAATAATGGCCGGAGTTGTGTCTATGAGCGCAAAATCGCTTTAACAACGGGCAATCCCTGATGGTGGTGCGCAAAATGCGCACGATTATTATTTTTGTGGTAAGGTTGACTTTAATCTACTATTGCGTACGCGGTTGAGCCAATGAAAAACCAAAGCGATACTACCAGTGATTCACAGCAGTCAGTTGTAGCGGCAATTCGTCATATTTTGCAGCCGCTGATCCAATTGCTGCTATCAAAAGGCATCTCTTTCCCTGCGTTCTGTGACCAAGTCAGATCAACTTATGTGAAAGTTGCGGAAAAAGAATTCAAGCTGGATTCCAAACCCCAGACCGACAGCCGCATCAGTTTGCTGACCGGGATTCATCGCCGGGAAGTGAATCGGTTGCGTAAGGAGCAGTTGTCAGGAATAAATCTTTCACAGCGTGCATCCATGAGCGGCCTGTTGCTGACGATTTGGACTGGACATCCGGAATATTTGGATGGGCAGGGATTACCTGTCGCGTTGCCGCGCTGGGCAAACAATACCGAGGGAGAATCCTTTGAGTCTATGGTTCAGTCGGTCAGCAAGAATATTCGCGCTCGCGTGGTTCTGGATGAGTGGCTGCGCCAAGGTATAGTCACGCTGGATAGTGAAGATAAGGTGCATTTGTGTGCTGATGCATTCATACCGTCTCAGGGCATAGAGGAAAAGTTTTATTATTTCAGCCAGAATATTCATGATCACCTGGCCGCAACAGTTTACAATCTGTCAGAAAGTGGTCCCCCCTTTCTTGAGCGTTGCGTTTTCTATGATAAATTGACTGCTGATTCAATTAAGGAATTGGCGGATTATTCCCGCTATGTCGGCATGGGAGCTCTAAATGCCTTCAACAAACGTGCTGCAGAATTGCAAAAACGCGACCAAGGCCGTTTGGATGCTACATATCGCACCAATTTCGGCGTGTATAACTTCAGTGAAGTGGAGGCTTCTGATGAAGCTTAAACAACTTGCATCGTTACTGTGGCGGATAGTCTTGTTGGGCGTCACTCTTGCTTCGTGTGGAAGTGCGTGGGCGGCTTCAGGCGGTTGTTACCACACAAACTCGGGTACCAGTAACGGTGATACCGCAATGGGGGGCACAGGCACCGGTGGAACCGGAGTAATTGCAGAAGACACTGGCGCGGGTGGAACAGGAGCGGTTGCAGAGGATACCGGAACTGGCGGAACTGGTATAAGGCTTGGAGTTTATATAACTGAAATGCAACTTGCGGGCAATGTGACCGTAAGCCAGGGTTCAGTCGAGGCACAAAGCAATGGACGTTCAAGGCTTCTTGCCAAAGGTGACCCCGTATGTGTAGGTGAAACGATCATGACATCACAGTCTGGTTTGGTGCAAATCAGGATGAAGGATGACAGTTTAATTTCAGTTCGGCCCCAGACCCAACTCAAGATCGAGAAGTTTGTTTATGGTGGAACAAGCAAGGACAGTCGTTTACTGGCCTTACTCAAGGGTTCGTTCCGTATTATCTCGGGGAAAATAGGAAAGCAGTACCCAAAAAACGACGTGATCAAGACGCCAACGGCAACTATTGCTGTTCACGGAGCAGACCATGAGGCTGCTGTCATCTTGCCGGATGAAGGCGGAAGCTATCCATCCGGCACTTACGTCAAAGTGAACAATGGCATAATATTTATCAGAACAGAAAAGGGTGAGGTAGACATTCATGCCAATCAGGTCGGATTCGCTGCGGACAATGGAGTCTTGCCAACCTTGTTGAATGAAATGCCCGGGTTTTTCAATGCCAGCTCCCCATGAGATAGCAGGGCAATGCCGGGTATTTCCACCAAATTGGGCTAGCCGTGATTGAAGCTGTCGAGCATAGGCAGAGATGCGACCAAATCCGCAAAGCGTTGTCCTTGCACAACGATATGTTCTCTTAGCCGAATAGAGGCAAGCTCACTATCTTCGGCAAGAATCGCTTCAACTATACCGGCGTGTTCCGAAAAAGATGTTCCCATCCGGTCGCGCACGCGTAGCTGAAGTCGCCGATAAGCTCTCAATCTCCTGTGCAAGGCAGACGCTTGTTCTTCCAGAAAAATGTTATGGCCCGCAGCGTAGATTAAATGGTGAAACTGTTCGTTGAGCCGATAATAGATATCCGGTGTGTTTGCATCCCGCGCCGCTTCGCACGCATGATGTGCTTCAATAAGTACGCGCTGCTCGGATTCTGTGATGCGTCGTGCGGCCAGACGTCCGCACATTGCTTCAAGTTCTGCCATTACTTCAAACATTTCACACAGTCGATGTGGGCCGATTTCGGTAACGATTGCACCGCGCCTCGGACGTATCTCGACGAGTCCGGCTGCCGCCAGTTGAATCAGGGCTTCCCTGATCGGTGTGCGTGACACACCGAAGCTGGCGGCCAATTCGGTTTCATCAAGGCGCATCCCCGGTGGATAAAAGCCGGTGGCAATGCGTTCTTCAATCTGATCGCTCATTTGTTCGGAGCGTCGTGATGTCAATTGTTTATTTGCCATATAAAACAATAATCTTTATGTGACCTTGGTTAATATTATGATATTGACAACGTATACATGCAAGACTATTATTGCATACAGAGAAATTGATATTGTATACAATAATAGCTATTTTCTGGTTCTATGGTTGTAAAAAAATTTTTTACCCAGATTCCATGTTTCGTTCTTACATTAAATAGGGAGAATTACAATGGTCATAAATCGCCGCCTTGTACTGCTGGGTTTAGCTGCTGTTTCTATTGTGGCTATGTTTAATCGCCCGTCATTAGCAGCAGAACCGTTAAACCTGAAAATTTCCCACCAATTCCCCGGCGGCACGATTGATGCCGGTGACTTTCGTGATCGTCTGGCTCAGCGTTTTGCCGCCGAAATCGAAAAACGAACCGGTGGTGCGCTGAAGGGAACCGTGTATGCCGGTTCCTCGCTGATGAAAACCAACGCACAATTCAGTGCCTTGAGAAAAGGCGCGCTGGATATGACCCTCATGCCGTTAAACTACGCGGGCGGTGAAGTCCCTGAAACCAATATCGGGCTGATGCCCGGGATGGTGACTTCCTACGAGCAGGCAGCCAAATGGAAAAATGCTGAAGTCGGCAAAGCATTAGCGGAAGTGCTGGCAAGCAAGGGAGTGATTATTGTCAGTTGGATATGGCAAGCGGGTGGAGTGGCAAGTCGTCAAACACCTATTGTAGATCCTGCAGATGCCAAGGGGCTGAAAGTTCGCGGTGGCAGCAAGGAAATGGATATGGTGCTGAAAGAAGCCGGAGCTGCGGTACTTACCATGCCCTCGAACGAAATCTATGCCTCGATGCAGACTGGTGCCTTGGATGCCGCAATGACCTCATCCACCAGCCTGATCTCATTCCGCCTGGAGGAAATTGCCAAAAATCTGACCACGGGTCGCGGCAAAACCTACTGGTTCATGTTGGAACCGCTGATGGTTTCGAAGACGGTTTTCGATCAATTACCCAAAGCCCAGCAGGAAGTGATTATGACGGTGGGCGCTGAGATGGAGAAATTTGCCATGGAGCAGGCAAAAGCTGACGATCAGGCCGTGGCAGCCGTGTATCAAAAGTCCGGCGGCAAGGCGTATGACCTGACAGATGCTTCAGTCAAAAAGTGGCAGGCGATTGCGCGCGAAACAGCGTGGAAAGACTACGCGGCAAAGAGCGATAGTTGTGCACGCATCATAAAGCTGGCAGAGAAGACCCTGTGAGTCACGATTTTGAACTGGTAGGGTCGAAGACGCCATCAGCACAGCCTGTAGGCGGGGTATTGGGAATAATGGTCAAGCTTCAGGCAAAGATCAACGGTACAGTTCTGTTCGTTTCCATGCTTGCACTTCTGGCTGCCTGTCTGGTTCTTACCCAAAGTGTGGTTATGCGCTATTTCCTTAAGGTGCCAACAGATTGGCAGGACGAAGTTTCAGTGTTCCTGCTGATTGGCGCAGTTTATATGTGCGGTGCCTTTGTGCAAGCGGAACGCGGGCACATCGGCATCAGTGCGCTGGAGGGATTGTTCTCGCCGGCAGCCAACCGTGTGCGCCTGCTTTTGTGTGACATTGCCTCATTATCGTTCTGCACGTTTTTTACCTACAAGACCTGGAGCATGCTGCACGAAGCCGTCGTCGAGGGACAGACCTCATCCTCATCCTGGGGGCCGCCATTGTGGATACCCTACGGGCTGATGGCAACGGGCATGACCTTGCTATGCGTACAAATCCTGTTACAGATACTGGTCAGCCTGAAGAATATGGGTGCGGGAAAATGAGTATCGGGGTAATTGGCGCACTGTATGGAATCGGCACGCTGATATTCATGTTTTCCGGCATGCCGATAGCATTCGCCTTGGGCAGTATTGCCGTCCTGTTCATGCTCATTTTTATGCCGGGCTCATCCCTGGATACAGTCACGTTGAATGTGTATGAGGAGATGGCAAATATCACGCTGCTATCCGTTCCGTTGTTTATCCTGAAAGGTGCAGCAATCGGCAAATCGCGCGCCGGCGCAGATCTTTACCTGGCGATACACTCCTGGATGCACAAAATTCCCGGCGGGCTGGGGATCGCCAACGTGTTTGCCTGTGCCCTGTTTGCCGCCATGTCGGGTTCGAGTCCCGCAACTTGCTCGGCTATTGGTAGTGCGGGAATCCCGGAGATGCGCGCGCGCGGATATTCTCCAAGATTCTCGGCGGGTATCATTGCTGCAGGAGGCACGCTGGGCATTCTGCTCCCCCCGTCCATCGTGATGATCCTGTTCTCTGTCGCCGCAGAACAATCGCTGGGCAGATTGTTCCTCGCCGGGATCGGCCCGGGAATTTTGATGGTGGTACTTTTTTCTAGTTATGCTGCATTTCGTTACAAAAAGGAATACAAGGAAGCGCTCGATACCTACAATCAAGGCGGAGAAAAATCAGCTTATCTTGACGCAATGGAATTGACGCTCGGCGATAAATTCAGGCTACTTCCGCGTGTTGTGCCGTTTGTCACATTACTGGTCGGTGTGATGATTGCGCTGTATGGCGGCTTTGCCACGCCCTCGGAGACCGCCGGTTTGGGCGGACTCCTGGCATTGATCCTGATTGCGCTGATTTACAAGATGTGGCGACCATCGCAGCTCAAACCGATCCTGTCCAGCACTCTCAAGGAATCGACCATGCTGATGTTCATCATCGGCATGTCGCTACTGTACTCCTACGTGATGAGCTATTTGCATATCAGCCAATCTGCTGCGGAGACGATAGTTGCGCTCAGTTTATCAAAATGGGTTTTGCTTACCGTGATTTTGCTAATGGTCGTGGTGCTGGGATTTTTTCTGCCGCCGGTATCGATCATCCTAATGACAGCGCCGATCATTTTGCCGCCGCTCAAAGCCGCCGGTTTCGACTTGATCTGGTTCGGCGTGGTGATGACCATCGTTATGGAAATGGGACTGATTCATCCGCCGGTCGGACTTAATATCTTCGTCATCAAAAACATTGCGCCCGACATTCCGCTAAAGGACATCATTTGGGGCGTCGTTCCCTTCGTTGGCTTGATGATACTTGCCGTCGTGCTGATCTGTATCTTTCCATCGATTGCCACTTCGTTCCCGGACGCGATATATGGAATAAGCAATAAATGAATACTCCGTACACCTCGCCAAAACGCTGGGACAAACTTGCAAACAACTGCGCCGAACGACTCGCACGTGCCGCAAGTATCACTGACCATTGCATGGTATCGCCCGACAAAATTGTTCAACTGCTGGAGGCGGTTATCGAGCCTGGCGACCGCGTTTGCATTGAGGGCAACAACCAGAAGCAGGCGGACTTTCTTGCCCGTAGCCTGATCAAGACGGATCCTGCACACTTGCGGGATTTGCATCTGGTTCAATCGGTGCTGGCTCTTCCCGAGCATATCGACCTGATTGAACGCGGGCAGGTGAGCCGCATCGACTTCTCATTTTCCGGTCCGCAGGCGGCGCGCCTGGCGCGTCTGGTAGAGAGCAAAAAAATTACCATCGGTGCGATCCATACCTACCTTGAATTGTTCGCGCGTTATTTCGTCGACCTGACGCCGCGCGTCGCGCTCATCGCGGCACAGGCTGCCGACCGCGAAGGCAATCTCTATACCGGGCCCAATACCGAAGACACGCCGGCCATTGTTGAGGCCACTGCCTTCAAAGGCGGTATTGTGATTGCACAGGTCAACAAGATCGTGGACAAGCTCCCGCGCGTTGATATCCCTGCCGACTGGGTGAACTTTGTTGTTCAAGCGCCGACCCCGCATTACATCGAGCCACTGTTTACCCGCGATCCCGCGCAGATTACCGAGATTCAGGTACTCATGGGTATGATCGCGATCAAAGGTTTGTATGCGGAATACGGCATCACCAGCCTGAACCACGGCATCGGCTTTGATACGGCGGCCATTGAATTGCTGCTACCCACGTACGCCGCAGAGTTGGGGCTGAAGGGAAAAATTTGTACCCACTGGGCGCTCAATCCCCACCCGACATTGATCCCGGCAATCGAGGCGGGCTTTGTCGAATCGGTACATTGCTTCGGCTCCGAGGTCGGCATGGAACGCTACACGGCAGCACGTCCCGATATATTTTTCGTTGGCAGAGATGGCTCGATGCGCTCCAACCGTGCTTTCAGTCAAGCTGCCGGTCATTACGCCTGCGACTTGTTCATCGGCTCGACGTTGCAGATTGATTTGCAGGGTAACAGTTCCACCGCCACCAAGGGACGCATTGCCGGATTTGGCGGCGCGCCGAATATGGGGACCGATGCGCGCGGACGTCGCCATGCTTCTCCGGCCTGGTTGCGTGCCGGGCGCGAAGGTCGCGGCACTATCGCGATGCCGCGCGGGCAGAAGCTGGTGGTGCAGATCGTTGAAACCTTTCGTGAGCACATGCATCCTACATTTGTTGAACGCCTAGACGCATGGGAGCTGGCGGAGACCTCCAAGATGGAACTGCCGCCGGTGATGATCTATGGCGAAGACATGACGCACATTATTACCGAGGAGGGCATCGCCAATCTGCTGATGTGTGCGACAGCGCAAGAGCGCGAACAAGCGATACGCGGTGTGGCGGGCTATACACCGGTCGGGATGGCGCGCGATGTACGCATGGTGGAAAACCTGCGCGATCGCGGGATTATCCGACGCCCGGAAGATATGGGAATCAAGAAACGCGATGCCAGTCGTGATTTACTGGCAGCACGAAGCATCAAGGATTTGGTGTTTGCCTCGGGTGGATTGTATGACCCACCCAAGCAATTTCGTAACTGGTAACAGGAATCGAGACCATGGAAAAATTTACCCTTATCCTGCTGTCATCGCGGCCCACTCACGAGGTCTTACGATCCACGATCTGCGGTGTTGTGTCGTCCGGTAATCTGGAAGTACTGGTTGAATCCAAGCCAAACCGCGATGACTGTACAGTGGTCGTCAATACCTCTGCCCACGGCTTCCGCGATATCTGGGAGGCCGTCTTCAGAGACTTCACGCGGCGTCATCCGGCGGGTGGCCTCAGTTTCACCATCAACGATGCAGGCGCCACTCCGGCTGTTGTCAGTCTGCGTCTCGACCAAGCCTTTGAAACCTGTTGCGGTGACGGAATATGAGCGGCCTGCAAATCAGCTATTTCGAGGCTTCCGCACGCAAGCGCCTGAGCGGTTTGCTCGATGCGGATTCGTTCACCGAGTTCTGCCCTCCCGAAATGAGGCAGACTAGTCCCCATCTTGCGCTGCTCGACGCTCCGGTGGCTTTTGACGACGGTGTGATTGTCGGGCGGGCCACGCTGTCCGGCTATCCCGTATTAATCATCGCACAGGAAGGACGCTTCTTCGGCGGGTCTGTAGGCGAAGTACATGGCGCAAAAATTTGTGGTTTGCTCGCCAAGGCACTGAGCGAACGACCCGTTGCAGTATTGCTGCTGGCAGACTCGGGCGGGGTGCGCTTGCACGAGGCCAACGCGGGACTCATCGCCCTTTCCGAAATAGTACGTGCCGCGCTTCACGTTCAGGCTGCAGGCATTCCGTTATTCGCTTTCATCGGCGGCTCCTGCGGGGCATTCGGCGGCATGGGCATCGTTACCCGTTTATGCGCGGAAGTCGTCATGTCCGAACAGGGGCGGCTTGGACTGTCGGGTCCCGAAGTGATTGAAACAGTAAAAGGGGTGGATGAGTTTGATTCTCGTGACCGTGCATTGGTTTGGCGTATTACCGGAGGCAAACTGCGGCGCGCACTGGGTGAGGCAACACTGCTGGTGGATGATCTGATTCCCGCGTTCCGCACTGCTGCAATACACCTGATCGAACGCTATCAGGCGCAGCCGCCGGTGCCGGACGAACTGGATATTTTGCTTGCAGCGCAGGCAAATCTTGCCAAGCGCAGAGCGCGTTTCGACGGTGCACGGGACGGACGCGAAATATGGCAAGATTTTTTTGCCGAACCATCCCGTGTCCCTGAAATGACTGTTGCCGAATTCAACCGTCAAGCCGGAGTTCCCCCATGAAAGAACAGACGCTATATGACCGCCTGTTCGGGACACGATGCCACGAGCTGATTTTCGACGGCATGTTCCTGCATGGATCGGCAAAAATCGGCGAGCAGACTATGGCCGTGATCGGCACGCGCGATCATGCCGCAATTGACGGGTCAATTGCACTGCAGCTTTCCGCAGCAATTCTGCAAATCGTTCGCGCGGATATTGCCGACGGCATACCGCCACGCCCGATCATTTTTATCGTGGATACCCAGGGCCAGGCTCTGTCACGGCACGAAGAACTGCTCGGTCTCAACGGCTATTTTGCGCATGTCGTGCGTTGCGTTGATTTGGCACGCAGGCATGGACATGCGCTATTGACCGTAATCAGCGGCGAAGCCGTGAGCGGGGGCTTTCTCGCTTACGGCATGATGGCAGACTGCATCTGCGCACTGCCCGACGCCCAGGTACGGGTAATGGATTTACGCGCCATGTCTCGTGTCACAAAAATCAGTCTGGAACGACTGGAAGAACTTGCCAAGACATCTCCGGTTTTTGCACCGGGTGCCGAGAATTTCCGGCGCATGGGGGGTATCCACGAAATATGGTCGGACCAAGACAAGTGGCCGGAGCGGCTGGTTGCCGCACTCGCAAGTGCGACAACCACCGATACCCGCGCTGCATTCGGGCTTGAGCGCGGCGGACGACAACTGGCCGCACCGACGGCCGAACTCGTGGCGAACTCGTGAACGCCAGCTTCCATCGCCACGATCTGATCTGGCTCGATCCTGAAATTGATGCCGGCCGGTTTGCCAGTGATGCTCAGGCGGAGCACGCACGCAATTGGGTAAAACAAGATTTTCCGCTGGTGGTGGCTCGCCAATCAGATGAACTTGTGGGAAAGCCTGATCAAATTGTTCTGGGTTTCACCCTGCCCTCAGCCCCGATGCGGACGCGCGTTTTGCTTCGTGCCGACCTTGCCGCGATAATCCGTCACTCGCGCCCGCTCATGCTGCGCGATGCAATTTCTCTTGCGCCCAAACACTGGCAGGAGGCGTTGAACAAACTTGCCGCTTTAGTTGACGGAGCAAGGGCGACAGTGCGCGTCTACGGTTCACTGTCCTCCCAAATATTGACCGGCATGCGCTATCTGGATGAGACGAGCGATCTGGACTTGCTGCTTGAATGCGGCGAAGATACAAAATTCCGGGAACTTCTGGATGCACTTGAGAAAGTTCCCTTACCCGTACCCAGGATCGATGGAGAAATTTTGTTCCCCTCCGGATGGGCAGTCGCTTGGCGCGAATTGGCGACAGCACTGGGTACCGGCATAGCGCGCGAGGTGCTCGCCAAGTCCGACCGCGAAATTCGTTTGATCCCGGCCCACAAGGTCGCCGGTTCATTCCTGGTTGAAGCTTGACATGGAATCGATAGCAACAGTCGAAAGCTCAGTCCATCATTTGGCCGGTTATGCCGGGCGCTATTGTGATTCCCGCGAAAGCCATTTTCGCCTGGAGCGATTATGTCTCGATGCACTTCGCCACGAGGTCATGGCCTGGCCCAAACCCGGCCTGGTTTCGCCGGTAGATTCGGGAAGCCACCGCGACATGCACCTCGGCACTTTTTTCTCAAGCATGGACGCGCTACAAGGCAGCTTCGCGGCACTGGCGCACGCGGGTGCACAGGGACAAACTTTTTCCACCCTTCAGGCAATCGGAATCGAGGCTGAGAGGAAAATGCTGCGCGCCACCGGTGGCGTCAATACACATCGGGGAGCAATTTTCAACCTGGGCCTGCTGGTCGCGGCAGCGGCACGGAGAATGTCCGACAACACGCTGGCAAAGCTTGAGTGCGGCGCGGTTGTAGCCCGGTTATGGGGCGCTGATATTTTGTCCGGGCGCGAAAAATCATCCCACTCCCATGGCAACCATGTGTATCATAAATTTGCAGCCGGTGGTGCCAGACTGGAGGCGGCGTCGGGATTCCCCAGCGTCTATCAAATCGGTCTGCCGACTCTGCGCAACCTGCTTCAGGCCGGGCATGATCGTGAAACTGCACTGATCGGTACGCTGATGATATTGATGGAATATCTGCCCGACACCAATTTACTTTGGAGAGGCGGGGAACGCGGTCTTGAGTTTGTGCGCCGGTCAGCCGCCGGTTTCAACCGCTCGGGCGGTGTCAACACTCCGCTGTGGCAAGCACGCATACTTGCGCTGCACCGTGAATTCGTGGCGCGCAAGCTTAGTCCGGGCGGCAGTGCCGATTTGGTAGCCGCAAGCTGGGTTGTGCATCAGTTTGAAACTTTGCCTACGCGAAGCCACTGATATGCGACTCGCCATAGTGTGCTCGGGGCAGGCAGGCCAGCATCGGGGCATGTTGGATGAACTACTCGCGGCTCCGGAATGTGAATGCATCCGCCAAGCCGCAAGCGATGTCCTCGGACAGGATATCGCCCTATGGTGGGATGGACTTGATGACAAGAATATCTTCCTCAATGCGAATGCCCAATTCGCCATTGCCTTTTACCAGATGGCTACTTGGTCAAGAATTGCTCCGTTACTGCCCGGGATCAGCCTGATTGTGGGTTATTCGCTGGGAGAGTTGATCGGCTATCACGTTGCGGGAGCACTCTCCGCTCCCGAAACCTTCAGGCTGGTGCGTGAGCGAGCGCGCCTGATGGATGAAGCGGCGGGCAGCAGCCCTGATGCGGGAGGATGCATGGTTTTATGGCGTGGCCGTGTTTCCCCCGCAACCCTTGCCATACATGATCGCGCGATAGCCGAATATGGTCTGGATGTCGCCATCAAAAGAACAGCCGGAGAACAGGTGCTTGCCGGTACAAGTGCATCGATAGCACGTTTTGTCACTGATCTGCAGGCGCTGAATCCGCATCTGCTGCGCTTGCCCGTTACTATTCCCGCACACAGCCATTACCTCGCCATGGCATCCGGATCATTTCGCGAGATTCTGAATTCAAGCCCGATTTGTGCTCCGCGAATTACCGTGCTGGGGACGGTTGACGCCATGCCTGTTCGCTCGCGCGAAGCCGCGATCAGTGCGCTTGCGCGGCAGATTGCCACGACGATCAGATGGGATGAATGCATGGATGCGCTCGCGGAATCCGGAATTGATAAAGTGATAGAACTCGGCCCCGGAAATGATCTGGCGAAATTGATCGGTGCGGAACACCCTCATATTGCGGCACACGCTGTCGAAGACTTCGGGAATTACCGGGCGCTGGTGGATTGGTTGAATCGGAGCTCTGCCTGATTTGCTTAAGCCGTGGGGAACTAATCAGTGCAAGAGTCCAACGGAGTTTGCTGGTGAAAGGTTGAAAATTTGGAAATGCCCCTTACTATTTTTTAATACTCATGGTATCACCCGCTGTCGAGATGTGGACGCGGCTCAGGAATGACATACCGATTAACGAAACGGAAGAAGTAATACAGCACGATACTTGTACGTTATCCATACTGACGCCGGCTACAATCAGAGTCGGGATGGTCACTACCCGATTAGTTACCGCTCCATTTGCAGTCCCTGCCAAACCCGGCTCCCCGTTCGAGAAATCTATTCCCAGTTCGGCTGCTCCTTCCGCGTTCAGGGCGATCAGCGTTGCTCCGGTATCAATCAGTGCGCGCGTGGACTTGCCATTTACTGTAAGCTGGGTGAAGAAGTGGCCACCTTCTTCAGCATACGCAGTTCCTGTCACAACGTAACTGTCACCTATTAATTTGCACCCTTCGCCGTAGCATTCCGGACCTTTCAAAAGTGCTATCAAAGCATCGTTGCGTGATATCCACTCTGCCGCTATATCATCTCCCCCTTTTGCAGCCTGCTTGTACCAGAAATATGCGTTCACAAAACAAGGGCCTACCAGATACCCCGAGTCATAACTGACTGCGACGTTTCTCTGTTCGATGACATCGCCTTTGATGGCTTTTCTCAATGACTTAGCGAATTCCGGGTTCGTAACTCTTTCGGGCTCACAGTCGGCGTAAGCGGTGGATGCCGCAAAAATGAAAAGCAGTAGCAGTCTTGAAAGAAACATGATTAGTAACCCCGAAATCCAGCAACCGGATCAATAACCGGATTAATCGCACGCGGTCATAACCCGATGATCACCAATCTCTTGTTCGGATCACCGAGTTTTGAATACATGAAACCGGCTATAGACACGATTTACTATCGGCATTATGGAAAAAAAATCCAGTGTGATAAACAAATTTTCCATTTCAAGTTCGCAGATTTTTTCAAATTGTACGGTTGTGATTTTCACTTCCCCACTTTAACCAGACCCGCAACTGCCGGAATGATTCTGCTTCCAGGCTGTCCGGCAAGATAATCACGCTACGGGAAAAACGCGCACCCAGTGGCAATACGTTTAACACAGTAAGGAAAGGTGTGACCAGGCTGTCTTGTAATAATTTACAGGCCAAGTGTTTGCCTGCGCGCGTGGTCAGCATTATTTGATCACCTTCCAGTATTAATTCCACTGTGGAAGACGGGTCGGAAAGCCAAGCTTCGCGCCGCAGGTGGGATCCCAGACTGAGCACAACAAGAAATGCCAGCGCCACTTTTGCCCAGAGAGGGAATGCCAGTGGAAATAAAGCCGCGAGCGTTGCTCCGTGTGCGGCAATCAGCATTGCCGCGAGATAATGCGAAGATCGGAGTATGAATTGTCGTTGCATATTCACTTACCTGAGTGATGTTTGTAGGCTTGCTAGAGAATCAATGCCCAGCCGAGCAACGCCAGCAAGACGATCATGATCATCAGCAAATAGCCTTTGTTGGCGATGTGGGGTGTATTCTTGCCTTTGTTCGCCTGAACGGACAAGGCGTTTGTTGGAGTTACCGGGGCAGCATCGGGCTTGGTAAGAACCTTGGGTGTTACGGTCACCGGCGCGACCGGTTTGACAATATCCGGGTTGGAATTTTCATTATCAACCTCAATCCGTGAGGCTACCGGGATAGCGTCCGGTATCTGTGCCGGTAATGCGGAGGCCGGTGACTTGGTTGCCTCGAACTTGGTGCCGGAACATGGCAACGCATCGCGGCAGGTAAGCAAATCATCGGCAAATTCCTTGGCATTCTGGTATCTGTCCTCCACTCGCTTTGCCAGCGCCTTGGTGACGATAAAGTTGAGCATGGCAGGCACTTCCGGATTCAAGGTGCCGGGGAGGGGCGGTAAAACATTAATAGTCTGGTACATGACTGCATTAATCGTTTCGCCGAAAAATGGAGGTTGACCGGTGAGCATTTCATACAGAACTACTCCAAGCGAAAAAATGTCAGAACGCTGGTCGAGAGTTTTACCCAACACCTGTTCCGGCGACATGTACTTGGGCGAGCCAAGCACCATGCCGGATTGCGTTTGCACGGCAGACGATGCCATGCGCGCAATGCCGAAATCGGTAATTTTTACTTCCCAGTCATGTATCACCATGATGTTGGACGGTTTTACATCGCGGTGTACAATGCCATGCTCATGCGCAAAGGCCAAACCGAGTGCAACCTGTACGGCAATGTTGAGTACCTGATTGACGGGCAGAAGAGGCGTGTCATCCAGAATGTCGCGCAGCTCGCGGCCTTCTAAAAATTCCATGGCGATATAAGCGACATCGCCACTTTTGCCCACATCGAAAACGGTGATAATGTTGGGGTGACTGAGGCGGCCGGCCGCCTTGGCTTCCTGATAAAAGCGCGCCTCATATTCAGCTTTCTCGTCCAAGGCCAAACCCGGGCCAAGGTTGATGGTTTTGATCGCAAGCATGCGGTCGATGATTGGGTCTTTTGCCTTATAGACAATACCCATCGCGCCCTGCCCCAGTTCGCCGATAATTTCATAACGTCCCAAATGGCTTAGCATGTTTTCTTAGCAACGAACCAGGTTATTTTGTGAACTTGGGCATTTCACGGCAAAATGGCGGCTTCGTCGCATCTTCAACATTACCCGGGAAAACAACTTCAGTATCATCGCTTGTATTTCAAATTGCCGGCGTGCCGCAATTTGTCAGTGGGATGATGCTTGGCAATTTCTCCGCGTCCGGATTTCACGGCTTCCCGCCGTGGAGAGAGCTGCGGTGCAACATGAGTTTCCATGCCGACCCAATCGAGAATTGCATTGACCTCAACCGGACCAAGCTCTGCCAGCATACCGCGTTTCAGACGCGGTGGCAGGTTGACGATGCCGAAGCGTACACGCATCAACCGGCTTACCGGCAGCCCCAGCGCTTCGAAAGTCCGGCGCACCACGCGGTTGCGTCCTTCCTTGAGGATCAGACGATACCAGTGGTTGTAGCCTTCACCGCCTTCATCCAGCAATTTTTCGAACTTCACCGGTCCGTCTTCCAGCGTGATGCCGTCTTTCAGCATCAGCTTCATCTGTTCTTCCGTCATGCTACCTTGTACACGCACCGCATATTCCCGTTCCACCTCGAAGCGGGGATGCATCAAACGGTTGGCCAAGTCGCCGGAACTGGTAAAAATCAGCAATCCGCTGGTGTTGTAATCCAGCCGTCCTATGGCTATCCATTTCATGCCGCGCACTTTGGGCAACTTGTCGAACACGCTGGTACGGTTTTCAGGATCGTCGCGGCTGACGATTTCGCCTTCCTGCTTGTGGTACAACAATACGCGCGGCATGCTCTCGTTCGGTGCCTTGATGCGGACGATGCGTTGGTCAACACGCACTACATCGTCTTCGACTACACGCATCCCTAACGTCGCTACTTCACCGTTCACCGTAATGCGTCCGGCACTTATCCACTCTTCCATCTCACGCCGCGAACCCAGGCCCGCTTGTGCCAGCGCTTTTTGCAGGCGTTCGCCCGCTGGTTTCTGTTGCGGCGGCTCCAGCTGTTTTTCCAGTTCTTTCATCCTGCCACCTCGCGCCGTTCCAGCACGGCTTGCGCCAGTGTGCCGCTATCCACATGTTCCAACTCCCCGCCAACCGGCAACCCGCGCGCGATGCGCGAAACCTTGATGCCTTGCGCACATAGCAGAGTGGCGATGTAATGTGCCGTGGCATCACCCTCCACAGTAAAGTTTGTGGCAAGGATCACTTCACATGGCTGTTCCTGCGCACGTCTGACCAGCCTTTCCAGATGCAGTTCACGCGCACCGATGCCGTCCAGCGGCGACAGTCTGCCCATCAGCACAAAATACATGCCGCGATAACATTGCGCCTGTTCCATCATCAATAAGTCGGCCGGCATTTCCACCACGCACAACAGGCTGGTATCGCGCTTCGGTGAACGGCACAAGCTGCACACTTCTTCCTCGGAAAAATTATTGCACTTGGCGCAATGATGGATGCTTGCAACTGCATGGCTGAGTGACTGCGCCAGATGCAATGCGCCGGGCTTGTCGCGTTGCAGCAAATGATAAGCCATCCGTTGCGCGGACTTCGGCCCGACGCCGGGCAGGCAGCGCAATGCTTCTATCAGGTCTTCCAGGCTGGAAGGTGTGTTCATCTATAATTCAGAACGGCAAACTCATGCCGGGGGGCAGATTCATACCGGCGGTAAAACCGCTCATTTTTTGGTGTGATACGGCCGCAGCCTGTTTTACCGCATCATTCATTGCCGCCGCGATCAGGTCTTCCAGCATGTCTTTGTCGTCGGAAAGCAAGCTGTCATCAAGAGACACGCGGCGTACTTCATGCGCGCAAGTCATGGTCACTTTTACCATGCCGGAACCGGACTGTCCTTCAACTTCGATTGTCGCCAGTTCGGCCTGCGCCTTCTTCATGTTGGCCTGCATCTGCTGGGCCTGTTTCATCAGCCCGCCCAATCCACCCTTCATCATGTTGCATTCTCCTGCTGTATCGGTTTAATGGAATTCTCTATTATCTGCGCGCCCAGTTGTGCCTGCATTTCACGCACGAACGGATCTTGCGTGATTGATTCTAACGCAGCCTGCTGGCGGCCCTGTTTTTCCTGTTGCTCGACGGCTGCGGGGGTGGCTGCATTGGGCGTTCCGAGTGTTACCGCCAGCCTTACCGGCTGGGCGAAATACTCTGTGAGTGCCATCTGTAGTTTTTCTTTATTGTTTTCCAAATGTTTGTACTGCGGAGCCAGATTCAGTGTCACCCGCCCCTCTGAAAAACTTTCCAGCGTGCAGTTTCTGGCCAATTCCTTGGCCATTCCCTGCACATTCAATTGCCCCAGTAACACGTTCCAGTCTAGCCGTGAGGAAGTACTTGCCACAGGCTTCGTTGATGTATTTTCCACAGGCGGCTTCTGCTGTGCCGGAGGCGGCATTGCTGCCGGCGCTGATTTCTGCTGAGACACAGGTGGCGTGGCTGAGATTCTGGTTACAGGCTTCTCACTTGGTGCTTGCGCCCCTCCAGGCATAAATGCCAGCATGCGCAACAGCGTCATGGTGAAACCGGCATATTCGTCGGGCGCGAGGTCTATCTCGTTACGTCCGTGGATAGCGATCTGATAGAACAATTGCACATCTTCGGTGCTGAAACTTTGCGCCAGTTTCAACAGGCGCACACGTTCCGGTTCGTCCTCGGCAATGGCCAGCGGAACCGTCTGCGCAAGGGCAATACGATGCAGCAGGGTGGCCAAATCCTGCAGGGCGGCATCGAACGCCAGGCTGCGTATCGCCATGTCGTCGGCTATGCGCAACAGGCCCGCACCGTCGCGCACAAGCAAGCATTCCAGCAGATCAAAGAGGTAGCTCTGGTCTATCGCCCCCAGCATGTTGCGTACCGTCGCCTCATCCACTTTGGAATCCGAATAGGCGATGGCTTGATCCAGAAGGCTGAGTGCATCGCGCATGCTGCCTTGCGCCGCGCGAGACAGCAATGTCAGCGCGCCCGCTTCGCAAGGAATATTTTCCTGTCCAAGCACATACTGCAAGCGTGAATTGATCAGAGCGGGCGGCAATTGCTTCAGGTTGAATTGCAGGCAGCGCGACAGCACAGTGACCGGGATTTTCTGCGGGTCGGTGGTGGCGAGGATGAATTTGACGTGCGCAGGGGGTTCTTCCAGCGTTTTCAACATCGCGTTGAACGCCGATTTCGACAGCATGTGGACTTCGTCGATGATGTACACCTTGAAACGTCCGCTGGTCGGCGCATACAGCGCGCTTTCCAGCAGCTCGCGCATGTTGTCCACCTGCGTGTTGGAGGCTGCATCCAGTTCGATCAGGTCAACAAAACGCCCGCTGTCGATTTCCGTGCAGGCGCTGCACACGCCGCATGGTGTCGCGGTAATGCCATCAACGCAATTCAGGGACTTGGCGAAGATGCGCGCGATGGTGGTCTTGCCCACGCCGCGCGTGCCGGTGAACAGATAGGCATGATGCAAACGGTTTTGCGTCAGTGCATTGCCCAATGCCTGGACGACATGTTCCTGCCCCGCCAGTTGCGCGAAGGTCTTGGGTCGCCATTTGCGCGCTAGAACAGAAGTTGCAGACAAAATTCAGCCAATCTAAAAAATAAGGAGGCGAGCCTTGCCCCCGGCACTTGCAACGTTTGGCTGTGGCTGCTTCCTTCCGGACCTGACCAGATTCACCATGCCGCAATGCGGGGAGGCCCGCCAATTCGTTATGAACGTTTCAAGAAATCAGGAAACGCTCTAAATACTGTGGTTGCTAAACCGAGGCGGCATGATAGTCGAAACGGCGAGTAAAATCCATGCCGATGAAGAATCAGCTATACCTTTACCACATGCAATCCGGCCAGTTTGGCCGCAGCACATTGGCGCTGATCTGCCGAAATGAATGCGTCTGCTTGCAGCGCTAGCGCGCTACCGATATGGATGGCATCCATGCCGCGCAAGATGCTTTTCTCCAGGGCAAGCACGGAATGATGAATGACATCGGGGGAGAGATCGCAAATGGCGGCATCCCGCACATCCTCAAACAGGGAT
>CAIQPV010000583.1 GCA_903873725.1 uncultured Nitrosomonadales bacterium | reverse complement strand
GAGCGAAAAACGCAGGGAGATTGCATTGACTGCTTTCAGTGTGTTCAAGTCTGTCCTACTGGAGTCGATATTCGTGAAGGCTCTCAGTTGGGCTGCATTACCTGCGGGCTATGTCTTGATGCCTGTGATTCCATTATGGATAGAGTTGGCCGCCCACGAGGATTAATCCGTTACGCGTCTCTGGATGAGATCGAAGGAAAACCCATTAAGAAAATTTACCAGCACCCACGCACTTTAGTTTACATTAGCATTATTCTGATTGCGCTGGGCGGGATCATATTTGGGCTGACCCATATGGGTTCCATGACACTCAGAGTAATCCCTGAGAGGCAGCCATTATTTGTCAGCATGAGTGATGGCTCGATTCAGAACAAATACGAATTCAAGGTGGTTAACAAGACCGATAAGGACTTTCATGTGAGTGTATCGGCTGAAGGTGGCGTAGCGGGGCAAATAATTATTGGTGCCGAGCAACCACCGCTGACACACCATGGTCGTGGCACTTCGTTTACGATCTTCGTCAAAGCGCCAGGAGGCAACGTTAAACAGGAAGTGACGCCCATTGAGTTCCGTATTCAAAGCACGGAAGATCCCACGATCTCGGCGGAATACGACTCTAAATTTAACGCCCCTAAACCCTGATTGATTTTGGACAAGGAGCAACAGATGCTTTCACAGAAAAACAAAAAGAGTTGGCAGAATCCCTGGTTCGTCGGCATGATAGGAGTGGTTGTCACAGCAGTTTTAGTCAATTCCGTTTTAATCTGGAAAGCCTTTCACGATAGCTCAACTTTGGTAGACCACGAGTACAGCACTAAGGATCGCAAGTCTGACACGGAAACAATTGATGACATACAAGCTCAAAATGCCTTGGGTTGGAAGGTTACTGTAAAACAGCCAAAAATTTTGATCCTTTCCACGCCGGGCTCTTATGAAATTGATGTAGTAGATCGTCAAGGCGTGGCAGTGAGCGGCGAAATGGAGGTGGTGGCCTATCGTTCTTCGGACGCAGACAAGGATTTTGCGGTTCCGTTCAAGGAGGTTTCATCGGGCAAATATCAAGGCTATATCAGCTTTCCTCTCAAAGGTTTCTGGGAATTGCGCATTCGCCTCAAACGCGCTAAAGATGTGTTTGAAGTAGGGAGCAGCAAGTTTATGGTTACGCAGGCGCAATAAATCAGCGGCATCGTGAATCAATATAGCTCACCCTGTTCTTCCGGCTGTTTTCATTGTGGCCTCCCTATCGCCGCCGGAGTTAACTATCTTGCCTCCCTTGAAGGTGCGGAACGAAACTTTTGTTGCCTGGGCTGCCAATCGGTGTGCGCTGCCATTTTTGAGGCGGGCTTGCAAAGCTATTACCAGCGAACGCCGGAAGGCGTTTTGCTTGCTCCTCCACCCGAACCACCCAAGGATATCGAAATCTATGATTTCGACGAGGTGCAGCAGGAATTCATTACCTGCTCCGGAGACCTGCGCGATATTCACCTGCTTGTAGAGGGGGTCCATTGTGCTGCCTGTGTGTGGCTAATCGAGCGAAGGTTGCAGCGAGAACCCGGAGTTCAATTAGCCAATGTCAATTTGGCTGCCAAGCGTATTCACCTGCGCTGGGACAGTAGTCGAAACAAGCTTTCCAATCTGATTCGTGTGCTTGCCAGGATCGGCTACTCGGCGGTGCCTTACGATCCGGAAAATGCGGAAGGCGTCATTCAAAAGGCCAATCGCAGCATGCTTTTTCGCTTGTTCTTCGCCGGCTTCGCCATGATGAACTTGATCTGGATTTCCATCGCGCTGTATAGCGGTGCGAATAAAGGGGAGTTCCGCGAGTTTTTTCACTGGATGGGTTTCGCCTTGGCTACGCCGACACTGTTATATGCGGGCTATCCGTTTTACCGGGGGGCAGTCGGTGGTTTGCGCGTTTGGCAATTAACCATGGACTTGCCAATAGCCATTGGTCTAAGTGTGACCTATGCCTATTCCACCTATATTACGGTGACGGCGAATAAAGTTGGCGAAGTGTATTTTGATACAGTAACCAATTTGATATTCGTGATCCTGATCGGGCGCTATCTGGAGGGTATGTTCCGTCATCAGGCGCTGTCCGCAACCAATCGGCTGATGGAATTACAGCCGCGCGTGGCAACAGTGATAAATGAAGGCAAAGAGCAAATTATCCCGATACGCGGAGTAAAACTTGGCGACCATGTGTTGATCAAGCCCGGTTATAAAGTGCCGGTAGATGGCATTGTGCTCGAAGGACACAGCACAGTGGATGAATCTATGCTGAGCGGCGAATCCGTGCCTGTGAACAAATCATCTGGCGCCAAGGTATTTTCCGGAACGGTGAATGCCAATGGTGCGTTGCTGGTTGAGGTCAGTTCAACGTTGCAGAATACCACTTTGGCAAAAATAATCCGTCTGGTTGAAGAGGCGCAATCTTCCAAAGCGCCTATACAACGACTGGCCGATACGATTGTGCCGTGGTTTGTATTGGTAACACTCATGTGCGCGACGCTTACCTTTCTTATCTGGAATACTGAAAGTTTTGAGATCGCGCTGATGGCTGCAACTTCGGTGCTGATCATTACCTGTCCATGCGCGCTGGGCATGGCAACGCCGATGTCGATTGCCGTGGCGTCCGGCTTGGGGGCAAAGCATGGCATATTGGTCAAAAATGGGCTGGTGCTTGAGACATTGTCCAAAGTAACTCATTTCGTGTTTGACAAAACCGGTACGCTGACCGAGGGGAAAATGAGCGTTGCGAAAATGCATACGGCCCAAAATATTGCCGGGAAAGACGTATTGTGCAGCGCTGCGGCAGTGGAACGCTATAGCGAACATGGCACAGCCAAGGCCATTATCGCCGAGGCGGAAGCGCATCATCTTAATTATCGCGACACAATAGTGCTGGGGTTTCATGCTACCGCTGGGTTGGGTGTTCAGGCTAACGTGAATGGTGAAACTGTACTGCTGGGTAGTGCCGAATGGTTGATTCGCAACGGCATCACTCTGAATGCCGGACTGCAGGCACAAGCGCACGAACTGGAGGCGCAGGCAATGAGCTGTGTGTACTGTGCGTTGGGCAATGTTCATGTGGCCGTGTTGGCTCTGGCTGACAAATTGCGTGACGATGCGCAGCAATTGGTGAATGAGCTGCGTGCTGCTAGCATCGGCATGACCTTGTTGAGCGGAGATCGAAAAGCTGTGGCCGAGGCCATCGCGCAACAACTGGGCGGCATGGAAGTGATTGCCGAAGTGTTGCCGCAGGACAAGGACCGGGTGATTCAGCGCTTGCAACAAGACGGCAAAGTGGTCGCCATGGTGGGCGACGGCGTTAACGATGCGCCCGCATTGATACGCGCCGACGTGGGGATCGCCCTCGGATCAGGAACCGATGTGTCGGTGGAAAGCGCCGATATCGTGCTGATGCACAACGGGCTGGACAAGGTGCGTTTGGCAACGCTTCTGTCGCGCCGCACCTTGCTTACAATCAAACAAAATATCGGGCTTTCTTTTGTGTATAACGCTATCATGGTGCCGCTGGCGATGATGGCAAAGGTAAATCCGCTGGTGGCCGCAATCACTATGCCTATCAGCTCTTTGGTGGTGATCGGCAATGCGGCGCGCATCCGTAATTTGTTCAAGAATGAAAAATCATAGAGGATGTTATGAACGTAATTTACACTTTGATTCCCGGCATGACTTTCCTGGGCCTGGTTTTTTTTGCCATAATGATTTGGGCTGTCAAAAAGGGACAGTATGAAGACATGGAAGGCAATGCCAGTCGCATTCTGCAAGATGACGACGAAGACATGATGCCGTGAAGATTTACCGTCCGAAAAGTATATATTCCCAAGAAACCCGAATTATCCATTAGTCTCGTCATTCGGTCTCAGCCGGAATAACAAAGTTTTGTGTTAATAGTTATTCGGGGTAAACCTATTTGAGTATCTCGCCGTTGGCCAATAAAGGCTGAGTCAGTCTGTCAAAATTCTTTGGCGCGACATATTGCAGCAATGGTTTTTCACTGCCGCCCAATGTGATATCCAGCCCGTTCTGAGGGTACAGCCAGTGGACTGCACCGCTTTTCTTTTCCTTGACGCGCAGTTCCGGTTGGCCAAAGCGTTTTGCGAAAATAGCATCTTCCAAACGAGTGGTGGGCATATAGGTGAGGCTGGTGATCGGCATAGTGAATACTCTGGAGATGTCATCTGGAATCAGGGTGATTTCCTTTCCGCTTCCTGTCGCATTCATACGCAAACCGCGCTCAAACATTCCTTGCAACTCAGAATTCGGGACCGCGATACTCAACACTATCCTGGCTTTCAGGCCGGCCAGATTGACCTCTTCGAAAAAAACTTCCACGACCAATTGCCCGTCAGGTGACTTGAACAAAATAGGTTTGGCCACTTCCTGGAAATGCTGCTCAGCCTCGTTGGTATTGCTTTGTCCCAAGGTGATACCAAATATCCTGGTAGTGTCTGTTGTCGGATGCTCAATATGCCAAGGCAGGTCAGATTTTTCAGTGGGCTTGTCCCCGCTGAAAAAAGCCACACTCAAAATTAGCGCTGCGACAAGTGTTAATAACCAATAGATTTTTCGTTCCATTATTTTTCGTTACTTGAATTAATGTGCTCAATGGATTCAGTTTGCGAATCCGAATTTTGTGTGAGGAAACTTTTTGGCAACTTACCGGCGCGCGCCAGATGTACCGAATCATTTCCCAATACGATCAGGATCAGTAACGAGACCATGAACGGCAGCAAGCCTACGCCGCCGATAAGCGCAATAGTCGGTATTTTCGCCCAGCCGAGAGTCTTGGACAGCCACAGTCCACCGACGGTAATCACGCAAGGAACAGACAGCAATAACATAAAAAGACGGTTACGCTGGGCGCAAATTTCCCAATGCGCCTTGATGAACCATGTCTCGTCGCTGGCAGACACTTGTTTTGACTTGATAAGAATGTAGCCGATGATGCAACAGGAAATGATAGGAACCAATGCCGGAAGAAGAGGGAAAGAGCCTACTACCGAAACGGTGGCGACGAAAACAAAAATGTGATTAAAGATCAGATTGATCAAAAAAATCTCATGCGGCCATTTAGCGCGCTGGGCTTCAGCCGAAGATACTTTGAACTGCTGATGCATAAGTTCCTTCCTAAAAAGTGTCAAATCGCCGGGGCATTTGAATTGACACTGGATGCGCGGGTAAGGCTAATAAGCCGAGTCGTATTCTAACGTAAATTACATGCGAGAAATTCGCGAGAAAGTGAATGACGCATGGAGTTTGACTGGTATCATTAAAGCCTTCAAATATGGGTGTTCCCGGTATCGGCAACGCCGGAAAGCAAGCGAGGGAAATGCATGTCGAATAATCAGGTAGCGTTCTTGAATTGCTTGTCTAACAGGAACAAGGTGTGAAGCTTCCAGATCTGAATATTTTCGCAGCCTGGTTCCTGATTCCTCAAACACTGGCGATGGGTTGGGTGGCTTTTGTCGGCCGCATGGTGCTGGAGCTGTTCGGTATGGTTACGCAGGAGGAGGCGATTCCCGGGCGCATCGTAGGCGCGTTGATATTGTTGTGCGTGGCACTTATTGCACGTACCCTGATGGGTGGCACCTTACCCCTGGTCGGCAGTCCGTGCGGCACTGGTTACCGCTATGGTCATCGTTTAATTCTGGCAGCAAATATTCTGGCAGCCGCTTTGTTCACTTTTCAACTTACGTGGCATTGGTTGCCAAGTCCTGATGTGGTTATGGTCCTTTCTACCTTAACATCTGCCTTCGGCTATTGGGTGATGGCGCTATGGGCCATCGGATTTTCACTTATTTACCAGTCGGCCCAAGCCGCCTATCCTGCTTCCGTTGAGAAAGATATTTGATGGAATCTATTGTGGCGTTTGAAGCGAGTCAAACGCTTCTGCCATATTGTTCGGTGAGCTTAGCAAATAACAGTAGGGCAGGATGGAAATTGCTGAATTGTAGTTGCATCACAGAAACATGTAAAAGTGGGGTATCTGATTTTCCCGGCCATGCCGTGGCAACAAAGCAGATGTGCGGCTATGGTGGCGTGTTAACAATCGAGGTTGGCAGTCCCAGCTATGCTGCCGCAAAAGTTGTGGACCGGTTGAAACTCTTCGCTATTGCTCCCAGTCTGGGTGGGGTGGAGAGCTTGTCCACACAGCCAGTAACAACCACCCACTATGGTCTCAGTGCCGAGGAGTTGAAGCGGCGAGGCATTAACTGAGCAATGATACGCTTGTCTGTGGGACTGGAAAATCTTCTTGACGACCGGCTCGGTGATTTGATGCAGGCACTCAAATAAGCCAAATCTGCTGGCAACATAAACCAGATGGCTGGCGTTCATTTCCTCTTTTTATTACATTTCAATTTCCCACGTGCTACAAATTACTTTCGTAGCAGCTTCAACTTGCTCGGATATATCATTTTCAGTAATAACAAATCCTGATTCTGGAGAGACTTTGTCGTAACCTTGATGATGCCAGAAAATAACAGCGCGATTTTTTATATATTCGATTCTTGATTTGCGATTAATTTCATTGGCAAAATTAATTTTTAAATTTCCGCTATTACTAATATATGCCTCTAAGGAATACCACATTCCATCTCCCATCTGCCCTTTTTTGACAGAATCTTCGACAGATTTAATTACGGGGTATATTGTTTCATAAATATTTTGTTGGGAAAATACATTGCCCATCAGCCATTTCTCAGCCGCCTCCTCGGCTGATGCAATTGCGGAATACACTAGGCCAAAATTATTTTCTGTTGTGCCCATAAATTCTTTACCTTTACTTC
>CAIQPV010000582.1 GCA_903873725.1 uncultured Nitrosomonadales bacterium | reverse complement strand
CAGTCGAAACCCCGGCCTTCATGCCGGTCGGCACCTATGGCACGGTGAAGGCGATGTCGCCGCTTGAGTTGAGTGAAATCGGCGCGCAGATCGTGCTGGGCAACACTTTTCACCTGTGGTTGCGTCCGGGGCTGGAAGTAATCGAGGCGCATGGCGGGCTGCATCGTTTCATGGGCTGGGACGGGCCAATACTGACTGATTCTGGCGGGTTTCAGGTGTTCAGCCTGGGGGCGTTGCGCAAGATCACCGAAGAGGGAGTGAAGTTTCAATCACCGGTGAACGGCGATAAATGTTTCCTGTCGCCGGAAGAATCCATGCGCATCCAGAAGGTGCTGAATTCGGACATCGTGATGATCTTCGACGAGTGCACGCCTTATCCGGCGGATGAACAGCTGGCCGGCGATTCGATGCGTTTGTCGCTGCGATGGGCGGAGCGTTCGAAGCTCGCACATGAGGGCAATGCCAATGCGCTGTTCGGCATCGTGCAGGGAGGGATGCATGAACATTTGCGCGATGAATCGTTGCGCGAGCTGGAACGCATCGACTTTGATGGGTACGCTATCGGCGGACTGTCGGTGGGTGAACCCAAGGAAGAAATGTTACGCATTCTCCGGCACATCGCGCCGCAACTGCCGCAGGACAAGCCGCGTTATTTGATGGGAGTCGGTACACCGGAAGACCTTGTGGATGCGGTGTCGCAAGGAATAGACATGTTTGATTGCGTGATGCCGACACGCAATGCGCGCAACGGCATGATGTTCACCCGCCACGGCGACATCAAGATCAAGAATGCCCAATACCGCCTGGACATGCGTCCGCTGGACGAACAGTGCGCCTGCTACACCTGCCGCAACTTCACCCGCGCTTATCTGCATCACCTGCACCGCATCGGCGAAATTCTCGGCGCGCGACTTAATACCATCCACAATCTGCATTACTATCAGGAGCTGATGGGTGAAATCCGTGCGGCCATTGCGGTGGGGAGATTTAATGCGTTTGTTGCAGCCTTCAGGCAGGCGCGTGCAGCTTCATGATAGAATGCGCCCCTTTGATTTTTACCGGAGTTTGCAAGATGTCACTATCCAGCCTTTTTATCAGCAATGCCTACGCCCAGACGACAGCGACTTCGTCAGATGGCGGTATCGTTCAATTCCTTCCCTTGTTTGTGCTGATTGTCGTGTTTTATTTCCTGATCCTGCGTCCGCAACAGAAGCGCGCCAAAGAACAAAAGTCCATGATTGAGGCGCTGCAAAAGGGCGATGAGGTAGTGGCTGCCGGTGGCCTGTTGGGGCGCGTCAGTAAATTGGACGAAAACTATGTCAGCGTGGAAGTGGCCGAAGGCGTAATTATCAACGTCCAAAAAAGTGCGGTGCAGACCGTGTTGCCCAAGGGAACCATCAAGGCGATTTAACACCCATGCTGTTCACTTAACCGTTCGTGGTGAGTTTGTCGAACCACCAGCCACGCAACCCGAGCCCTTCGACAAGCTCAGGGCGAACGGTTTAATAAATAATAACTAATTGTCATCAGTTTTATAGGTACCGCAATGAACCAATATCCGCTGTGGAAAAACCTGCTGATTCTTGTTGCTCTTATTATGGGGCTGGTTTACACCCTGCCCAATTTATACGGCGAATCCCCGGCGGTACAGGTGTCTCCGCTACGCTCCGGCGTCACGGCCGATAGCACACTGATGGGGAGGGTGGAAACTGCGCTGAAGACATCGGGCCTCAACCCCGATGCCATTTCATTGGATGCCACCAGCGTCAAGGCGCGCTTTGCCGATACCGATAGCCAGCTCAAGGCCAAGGATATTCTGCAATCAAATCTGGGTGAAGATTACGTGGTGGCGCTGAACCTGTTGCCGCGTTCCCCGCAGTGGCTCACCGGCATTAGTGCGCTACCCATGTATCTGGGTCTGGATTTGCGCGGCGGGGTGCATTTTCTTTTGCAGATTGACATGAAAGGGGCGCTGGATAAAGCCTTGGAATCCGCTGCCAGCGATATTCGAAGTACGCTGCGCGAACAGAATATTGCCTATGCCGGCGTGAGCCGCGATGGCAGGCTGGTGACGGTCAAGTTCCGCGACGCGGAAACGCGCGGCAAGGGTGAAAATGAGATCAAGCAACACTTCGGGGGTTTGTTGCTTAACGACAAGGATGAGGGCGGCGAATTTCTGCTGGTTGCCGCACTCAAGCCGGAAGAGGAAAAGCGCATTCAGGATTCAGCGGTGCAGCAAAATCTGATTACCCTGCGTAACCGGGTCAATGAACTGGGCGTGGCCGAACCGGTAATACAACAGCAGGGCGCAGACCGCATCGTGGTGCAACTGCCCGGTGTGCAGGATACGGCGCGTGCCAAAGACATCCTGGGGCGAACAGCGACGCTTGAAGTGCGTCTGGTGGATGAAGAGCATCATTACGCCGAGGGTTCTCCCGTGCCGTTCGGTACCGAGATGTTCAAAGAAAGGGACGGCACTCCGTTGCTGGTGAAAAAGGCCGTGATCTTTACCGGCGAACGCATTAGCGACGCGCAGCCCGGTTTCGACAGCCGCGACAACGAGCCGGCGGTGCACATCAATCTGGATGGCGTCGGCGCGCGCAAGTTCAAGGAAGCAACGCGCGAAAACGTGGGCAAGCGTATGGCGATCATCCTATTTGAAAAAGGCAAGGGTGAAATTGTTACCGCTCCGGTGATCCGCGAGGAAATCGGTGGCGGCCGTGTGCAGATCACCGGCAGGATGAGCACCGAAGAAACCAAAAATACAGCGTTGCTCCTGCGTGCCGGCGCGCTGGCGGCTCCGATGGATATTGTGGAAGAGCGTACCGTTGGCCCAAGTCTGGGGGCGGATAACATCACGCGCGGATTTCATTCCACCCAGATTGGTTTCACCGCCATCTCGATTTTCATGATTGCCTACTACCTCATGTTTGGCGGTGTTTCCGTGCTGGCTCTTGGCGCGAACTTGCTGCTGCTGGTAGCGCTGCTGTCCATGCTGCAAGCTACCTTGACCTTGCCGGGTATGGCGGGTATCGCGCTTACCCTGGGTATGGCGATTGATGCCAACGTGTTGATCAACGAGCGCATTCGCGAGGAATTGCACAATGGAAATACGCCGCAGGCTTCCATCCATGCGGGTTACGAGCATGCGTTCGGTACCATCCTCGATTCCAACATCACCACCTTGATTGCGGGCATCGCGCTGTTCATGTTCGGCTCAGGTCCGATACGCGGTTTCGCCGTGGTGCTGTGTCTGGGTATCCTGACTTCGATGTTCAGCGCGGTGCTGGTTTCGCGTGCGCTGGTGAATTTGATTTATGGGCGCAAGCCGCGTTTGACCAAAGTGGCGATAGGCTAGGCCGTCATTCCCTGTCACCCCCGCTTTCGCGAGGGTGGCAGGGAATGACGAACAAGATATTTTTAATCCCGTTGCAAATTTGCGGGGAAGGCAACAAAGGAACAAACATGGAATTTTTCCGCATCAAACAGGACATTCCGTTCATGAGTTATGGACGATATACTACCAGCATTTCATTGGTGACTTTCATCGTTGCCGTTATTTTTCTCGCCACGCGCGGCCTGAATTTCGGCGTGGATTTTACTGGCGGCACAGTGCTGGAAATGCATTACGCCCAGCCCGCCGACCTTAACAAGGTGCGTGAACAATTGAATGGCATCGGGCTTAATGATGCTCAGGTGCAAAATTTCGGTACCAGCCATGACGTGCTGATCCAGGTACCACTGAAACAGAATACTTCCGGCTCGAAACTGAGCGAACAAGTGCGCGATACGTTGCACTCTCAGGATGCCAGCGTAGAGATGCGCCGCGTTGAATTCGTCGGCCCGCAGGTCGGCAAGGAACTGGTTGAGAACGGCGCGATGGCTCTGCTGCTGGTTTCGCTTGGTATTGTCTGCTACTTGTGGATGCGCTTCGAGTGGAAATTCGGCCTCGCGGCGATCATCGCCAACCTGCACGACGTAGTCATTATTCTAGGCTTCTTCGCTGCCTTCCAGTGGGAATTTTCGCTCTCCGTGCTGGCGGCAGTGCTGGCGGTGCTGGGCTATTCGGTGAACGAGTCAGTTGTGGTGTTCGACCGGATCCGCGAAAACTTCCGCAAGCTACGCAAGACCGAGGTGGCCGGGATCATAGATAACGCCATTACCCGCACCATGTCGCGCACCATCATCACCCACGGCTGCACGCAGATCATGGTGACCGCCATGTTGTTTCTCGGCGGCGAGACGCTCCATTATTTCGCGCTGGCACTGACCATCGGCATCCTGTTCAGTATTTATTCCTCGGTGCTGGTAGCCAGCCCGCTGTTGATGATATTCGGCGTGTCGCGCGAGGATTTTATCAAGCCTAAGGCTGAGGTGGAAGAGGTTTTGCCGTAGGGATGCCTCAAAAAATTCAAATTCCATCGCTGGATTTCCTCCTTCGCGTGAATGACGGTATCTGAGGTTTCCGCCATGGATTTGTTCGCCGCATTTGTTGACATTGTCCTGCATCTGGACACGCACCTGCTGTCGTTGATACAGCAGTATGGCGACTTGGTGTACGCTATTCTGTTCCTGATTATTTTTAGCGAAACCGGATTGGTAGTTGCACCTTTTCTGCCGGGCGATTCGCTGCTGTTTGTGGCGGGCGCGTTATGCGGCATGGGTTCCATGGCGTTGCACATACTGACCCCGCTGTTGATGTTGGCAGCTTTTTCCGGTGATAACACGAATTACTGGATAGGACGGCTGGTTGGCTTGAAGTTGTTCAAGAGGCCTGGCTCCCGTGTCTTTAAGCGCGAGCATCTGGACAAGACGCATGTCTTCTATGAGAAGCATGGGGGAAAAACTATCCTGTTTGCGCGCTTTCTGCCTATCATCCGGACCTTTGCGCCGTTCGTGGCCGGTGTCGCCCTCAGGAGCTATCGCCTGTTCCTGTTGTTTAGCGCCTTGGGTAGTGTGTTTTGGGTTGGTAGTTTCATGGCGCTGGGCTATTTTTTTGGCAATATACCGGTAATAAAGAATAACCTTACGTTGATGGTGGTCGGCATCGTTTTTATTTCCTTCCTGCCCGCCATTCGTGAATTTATCCGCCATGGCAGGCAGCGCGGCTGAAAATAATGCCATCTGTATTACACGTTTACATTTATGGTGTTATAGTTCAAAGCTGGAAAAATTTCAGGCTCAGGATATCTTAAAGAATATGGGTCGTAATCCAAAATTCGAAGCTCTCAAGGCAAGCGGGAATTTGCCCTCTCCCAAAGGGGTCGCCTTGCAGGTGATTCGCCTCACCCAGAAAGGCGACGTGTCGAGTCAGGAGATTGCCCATGCAATCAAGACCGATCCCGCATTGTCGGGGCGCATCATCAAAGTCGCCAACGCCCTGATCTCCTACCAGAATCGCCCGGTAGCATCTTTGGTAGATGCAGTCACTATGCTGGGGCTGAACACTGTGCGGCAGTTGGTATTGGGCTTATCCCTGGTGGAAGGAAATCGTGACGGGGCATGCCGGAAATTCGATTACCAGAATTTCTGGGGATGTTCCTTGTTGACGGCAATTGCCGCGCAGCATCTGGTATTGAAAAGCAATATCGGTTCACCCGAAGAAATTTTTGTCCTCGGCCTGATCGTACAGATTGGCCGTTTGGCTCTGGCATCGTCCAATCCCCAGGAATATGAAGCTATTCTCGAAAAGGTTGCGGCTGGAGATGCCGGATTGGCAGAGCTGGAATTTGCCGGATTCGGTTTGAATCACAACCAGGTGACCAGAGAATTGCTGGCCGAATGGGGAATGCCGGTATTGTTTCAGGACATTGCCCTGCATTTTGAAGAACCGGATTTTGCCGGATTCCAGGAGGGCAGCCGGGACTGGCGTTTACTGAATGTGCTGCATGTCGCGAACTTCCTTGCCTTGGTATGCCTGGCGCAAGAATCGCAGCGTCGAAAAATGATCACCAAGCTGATGTTGCTTGCCACCCGGCTGGGTGTGGAAGCGGATGAACTTACCGTGCTTGGTGACAAAGTGGTGAAAGAGTGGCATGAGTGGGGCAAGCTATTCGGCATCCATTCAGTGAAGGTGCCTTCATTTGCCGAATTGCTGGAAGCAGTTCCGCTGGCTCCGGAAATAGTTGATGTGGGCATGTTGCCTGCCGGATCGGTGGCATCCTATAAATTGAAAATTCTGCTGGTGGATGACGACCGGGCCATTTTGTTGCTGCTGCAAACCTTGTTGACACAGGCGGGGCATACAGTGGTCACCGCTCGCAACGGCGTGCAGGCTTTGCGCTCGGTTGAAGAGTCCATGCCGCAGCTCATTATCACCGACTGGGTCATGCCCGAGATGGATGGCATCGAATTCTGCAAAGTTCTCAGGCAGAACCCTGCATGGCGCAATATTTATCTGTTTATTGTGACGGCCCAGGAAAGCACCGACCGGCTGGTGGAGGCTTTCGAGGCCGGGGCGGATGATTACCTTAACAAGCCGATCAACTTCAAGGTGATGGGTGCGAGGCTGCGCGCCGCGCAACGCGTGGTGCAGTTGCAGGAAGATCTGGAATTCGACCGTCAGCAACTGAGGAAATTTGCTGCCGAACTTGCGGCTTCGAACCAGCGCTTGCAACAACTGGCGCTCACCGACGCACTTACCGAACTACCTAACCGCCGCTATGCGAACGAGCAACTGGATCGGCAGTGGGCGATGGCGGAGCGCAGTGGCCGACCTCTGTCATGCATGATGGTGGATATAGACCACTTCAAGCGGATCAACGATACTTACGGCCATAAGGTGGGAGATGACGTTCTGAAACAGGTGGCAAATCTCCTGCGTCTCTCCGCACGCAAGCAGGACACAGTGTGTCGTTTTGGAGGCGAAGAGTTCCTGGTGGTTTGTCCCGAATCACAGCCGGACCAGGCTTTCCAGTATGCGGAAAGGCTGCGTCAGAGCATCGCTGCGAGCGATATCCACAGCTTTGTTGACGCGAATTTCCATCTGACTGTCAGCATCGGGGTGGCGAACAAAAAACCGGGATTGCTGAATGTCGAAATGCTGTTGAAACTCGCAGACCAGCGCTTGTACGAAGCGAAAGAAGGGGGAAGAAACAAGACAGTTGGGGATTAATTGACTGCGATCCGCATTACTTGTTTCAGCTTCTCCTTGTCCCAGTGTACGGTAGCCCATTCAAGAATTACTTCCGGCTTGTACGAAGCCAGTTCCTCAGGCGGTTTTTGACGCAGGAATTCCACGGTTTGCCACAGCAAGCCGGGAACATTGCCAGTATCTACCGCCGCCGCCAGCGTTTGCTTGCTGAGTTTTTCGCCTTGGGCATTTACCGCGACGGGTAAATGCATGTAGGCCGGGACGGTTAACCCCAGCAGCCGGTGCAAATAAATCTGGCGTGGCGTGGAAGATATTAAATCCGCGCCGCGCACCACATGTGTGATGCCCTGAAATGCATCATCTACTACCACTGCAAGCTGATAGGCGAACAGCCCATCGGCGCGCTTCACCACGAAATCTCCTATTTCGTTTTCGAGGTGCTGGGTTATGAGGCCTTGCAGGGCGTCGTTGAACTGGATAATTCCTTCATCACTTAAATCGTCGTCATTCCCGCGCAGGCGGGAATCCAGTGGGTTTAAATAAAATGCATTTTGAATTGCTGGATTCCCGCCTGCGCGGGAATAACGGGAGAGGGGTTCCGTGCGCACTCGCCACGCCCGTCCCTCTCGCCCCGCAGGAATGCCTTTGCGGCATGTTCCAGGATATATCTGCCCTTCGATGCCATGCAACGCGGAGTCAGCAATTTCCTTGCGTGTGCAGGCGCAAGGATACACTGCGCCGATGCCCTGCAATTTCTGTAATGATTCCTCATAAGCTGCGGTACGTTGGCTTTGATATAACACCTTATCATCCCAACACAAACCGAAAGTTTCCAGGGTACGCAGGATACAGTCGGCAGCACCTTTGACCGTGCGTGGCGTATCGAGGTCTTCCATGCGCACCAGCCATTTTCCTTGATTGTGTTTTGCGTCCAGAAAGCTGCCGACTGCGGCGACTAGCGAACCGAAATGCAGCGGACCGGTGGGAGAGGGGGCGAAACGCCCAAGATAATCAGTTGGAAATGGCATTGGAGCCGGATGGGTTTAACATGCGGTGCAATGCCCGTTGGCTATTGCGCTGGCTACTTATTGCCTTGAGTGCAATCCAAGCATATTGCCCTCGGTATCCACAGCCAAGGCAATGAAACCGTATTCACCGATAGACATTTTTTCACGATGGAGTTGACCGCCAAACTGGGTAACGCGACCCGCTTCGACAGCACAATCTGCGCAACTGAAGTAGACCAAGGTGCTATTGCCGCCTGAGCATACGCCATCCATCTTGACCAAAGAACCACTTGCACCATAACCGTCCATCGTCATCGGAAATCCCCACATTTCGATTGGACTGTTCAGACGCCCCAGCTTGACTTGGAACACGGATTCGTAAAAGGACTTCGCCCGTGAAATATCCTGGACATAAATCTCAAACCAACCAACCGGATTGTTAACCATGAATTTTCTCCTTGGAAATTGGAAATAGAAATAACAAGATTGGAATTTAGGCCACTATTGCCTCTTCCTCAAATTCCAATTCAACCTTATCGTCCTTCACGTCCACCGTTACCTTGCCGCCGGTAGCCAGTTTGCCGAACAACAGTTCGTCGGCCAGTGCACTGCGAATGGTGTCCTGAATCAGGCGCGCCATGGGGCGGGCACCCATCTGCGGGTCGAAACCGGTCTTGGCGAGAAAATCTTTCAGCGCATCGGTGAAAATGGCTTCCACTTTCTTGTCGTGCAGTTGTTCTTCAAGCTGCATGAGGAATTTGTCCACCACGCGCAGGATGACTTCCTTGTCCAGAGCCGCGAAAGAAACGATGGCGTCCAGGCGGTTGCGGAATTCCGGCGTGAACATGCGTTTGATGTCGGCCATTTCGTCGCCGGAAGCTGAACTCTTAGTGAAGCCTATCTGCGTCTTGCTCAAGGCTTCCGCGCCCGCGTTGGTGGTCATGATGATAACCACGTTGCGGAAGTCGGCCTTGCGCCCGTTGTTGTCGGTGAGTGTGCCGTGATCCATTACTTGCAGCAGGATGTTGAAGATGTCCGGGTGCGCCTTTTCGATTTCGTCCAGTAGCAGTACGCAATGCGGTTGCTTGCTGATAGCTTCGGTAAGCAGTCCGCCCTGATCGAAACCGACGTAACCGGGAGGCGCGCCGATCAGGCGCGACACGGCATGGCGTTCCATGTATTCAGACATATCGAAGCGGTGCAGCGGCATGCCCATGCTGTAGGCGAGCTGGCGTGCCACTTCGGTCTTGCCCACCCCCGTCGGCCCCGAAAACAGGAAGCTGCCGATGGGTTTTTGCGGGTTGCCGAGACCGCTGCGCGACATTTTGATGGCGCGCGCCAGCGTGTCGATGGCCTTGTTCTGTCCGAACACGGTGGCCTTGAGATCGCGATCCAGATTCTTCAGCGTGTTGCGGTCATCCGAGGAAACAGTGCGCGGCGGGATACGAGCAATTTTTGCAATAATCTCTTCGATTTCGTGCTTGCCGACGACTTTCTTCTGTCTGGATTTGGGCAACACGCGCTGTGCCGCGCCTGCTTCATCGATCACGTCTATTGCCTTGTCCGGCAGGTGCCGGTCAGTGATGAAGCGCGAAGAAAGCTCTGCGGCGCTGGTCAGGGCGGCGGCACTATATTTGATGCCGTGATGGGTTTCGAAGCGCAGCTTGAGTCCCTTGAGTATTTCGATGGTCTGTTCCACACTTGGTTCGGTCACGTCCACTTTCTGGAAGCGGCGCGACAGCGCGTGATCCTTCTCGAAGATGCCGCGATATTCCTGATAGGTAGTCGCACCGATGCATTTGAGCACACCGTTGGACAGCGCGGGTTTCAGCAGGTTGGAAGCGTCCATTGTCCCGCCCGAGGCAGAGCCTGCGCCGATCAGTGTGTGGATTTCGTCAATGAACAGGATGGCGTGTTTGGCGTCGGCCAATTCCTTGAGTACCGCTTTCAAACGCTGCTCGAAGTCACCGCGGTATTTGGTACCGGCCAGCAATGCGCCCATGTCGAGCGAATATACGTGCGCATCCTTGAGGATTTCCGGCACGTTGTTTTCCGTGATGCGTCGCGCCAGTCCCTCGGCGATAGCGGTCTTGCCTACACCGGCCTCGCCGACCAGCAGCGGGTTATTCTTGCGGCGGCGGCACAAGGTCTGGATGACGCGCTCCAATTCGAGTTCGCGTCCGATCAAGGGGTCTATTTTGCCGGACAGCGCCTGTGCGTTAAGGTCCAGCGTATAGTCGTGCAACGCACCTTCGTTGGCGGATTCCTGTTCCGTTTCAGCCTCTGCTGATTTCTGGACGGCATGCTGGGTGGCGCTATTGATGCCGTGGGCGATGTAGTTCACCACATCCAGCCGCGTGATGCCGCGCTGGTTGAGGAAAAATACCGCATGGGACTCCTTTTCGCTGAATAACGCGACCAGGATATTGGCTCCGGTCACTTCTTTTTTGTTGGTGGATTGCACATGCAGGATGGCGCGCTGGATCACACGCTGGAAACCGACAGTGGGTTGGGTGTCCACTTCTCCGCTGCCGGGCAGGGTCGGGGTATGGGTCGCGACGAAATCGATCAGCACCGCGCGTAGCTCTTCAATGTCCGCCCCGCAGGCACGCAATACGTGTGCCGCAGAAGGGTTGTCGAGCATGGCGAGCAACAGGTGCTCTACCGTGATGAATTCGTGCCGTTTCTGGCGGGCTTCAACGAAGGCCAGATGCAGGCTGACTTCAAGTTCTTGCGCGATCATGGTTTATGTCTCCTCCAATTCACATCGTAGCGGATGCTCGCGATGCTTGGCAAATGCCGTTACCTGTTCAACTTTCGTTTCTGCTATGTCCCTGGGGTAAATTCCGCATACAGCGGAACCCTCCCTGTGAACTTTGAGCATAACCTGAGTCGCGCGTTCACGGTTCATCGCAAAAAAAGTTTGTAAAACCTCAATCACAAACTCCATGGTGGTGTAATCATCGTTGAACAGCACCACTTTGTACAGCATGGGTGGTTTGCTCTTGCTGAGTTCACGTTCCAGCAGGGATGTGTTTTGTTGTTTTGTCGCCATTTTTTTAACGTGTCGCCATTGTTGCAGTATCTCAGGGTGCATATTTGACGATTAGAACAGCTTTTTCAAGTGTATTCGAAAAAAATATTTTCATAACCACTTGACGGCACGGGTGATACAGGAGTAAAAAGCGGGTGGGTGTTTGAATCAAGTTACATGCATTACTGGTTTTGCCATGTGCGGTCTTGGAATTCAAACAGTTTGACGGGAATCCACCCGGTTTTTTAGT
>CAIQPV010000581.1 GCA_903873725.1 uncultured Nitrosomonadales bacterium | reverse complement strand
CATTCCCGCGCAGGCGGGAATCCAGCAAAACAAATACTCCGCAAAGTGGACAAGGCTGTACGATGTCCCGCGATGCGGGGTTGTCTAACTAGCTGGATTCCCGCCTGCGCGGGAATGACACATTAGATTTTATGGGCAATCCGGAGTTAGTGAACCCCCAATAACTCGACATCAAACACCAGCGTCGCATTGGGAGGAATCACCCCGCCTGCACCACGAGCACCGTAGCCGAGAGCAGCAGGAATAATCAGCGTGCGCTGCCCGCCCACCTTCATGCCTGCTACACCCTGATCCCAGCCCTTGATGACCTGGCCTGCACCTAGAGAAAATTCAAATGGATTGCCGCGATCGCGCGAGCTGTCGAACTTGCTGCCCTTGTGCTCAAGTGCAGCCTCGTCGTACAGCCAGCCGGTGTAATGCACGGACACTTCATGTCCGGCAGTTGCTTCCGGGCCTTCGCCCAGCTTGATGTCGGTTTTAATCAGATCGGTCATTCTACTTTTCTCCATTGTTGATGTGGGCGGTACTGCTTGTTCCAAACAAGCCGTGATTGAAAAAATGCTAACCGATAACAGCAAGGCCAGCGGTAAAAAGTTGGTGCATTTCATTTTGTGTCTCCAGTATTCTGTGGGGTTTAACCCGATAGTATTATTCTGATGGCTGTCCTTCCCGTTCCTTCTTGTATTTGTCGTAGCTCGGTGTAGGAGAGGTGGCACGCTCGGCTGGCGTTTTTTTGGCGTCATTGTTGTTCTTTATGCCTTCATACACTCCTTGATACGGATCGCCGGTGCAAGCCGCCAGTAGAACTAATGACAGCAAGGCTGGAATACATTTAATAATATTTTCCATTTAATAACTCAACACCGGTGCCAGCCATCGCTCCGCCTCGTCCAAGCTCCAACCTTTGCGTTTGGCGTAGTTCTCGACCTGATCCTTATCAATTTTACCGGTAGCGAAATATTGCGCCTGAGGATGCGAAAAATAGAAACCGCTGACCGCCGCCGTAGGTAGCATGGCGTAACTTTCGGTGAGGGTAATGCCGGCATTAATCGGTGCCTGGAGTAACTCGAATAACGCTTCCTTCTCACTGTGTTCGGGGCAAGCCGGATAACCTGGAGCCGGCCGAATTCCACAATATTTTTCTTCGATCAACGCTTCATTGTCCAAAGTTTCATTCATCGCATAGCCCCAGAACTCGCGCCGCACGCGGGCGTGCAGTAGTTCGGCAAATGCTTCGGCGAGGCGGTCAGCCAGCGCCTTGAGCATGATGGCGTTGTAGTCGTCGTGTTTTTTCTCGAACTCGGCCACGCGTGCGTTTATGCCGATGCCGGTGGTAACGGCAAATGCGCCAATGTAATCGCCCACACCGCTTTTCTTCGGTGCGATGTAATCAGCCAGACAGTAGTTCGGAATATTGCCGGGCTTTTTTGTTTGTTGGCGCAGGTTATGCCAGGTCATTACCACTTTCTTGCGTGCCTCGTCGCTGTAAATTTCAATGTCATCGCTGTTCACAGTGTTGGCGGGAAACAGACCGAATACCGCATTGGCGGTGAGCCACTTTTCCTTGATGATTTGCTTCAGCATCGCTTGCGCGTCGGCGAACAGCTTGCGCGCTTCATTACCAACTACATTATCCCGCAAAATTTTCGGGTGACGCCCGGACAGTTCCCATGCCTGGAAAAACGGCGACCAGTCTATGTATTCGGCAATTTTTTCCAAGGGGTAAGCTTCAAATTTATGTACACCGGTGAGACACGGCTTGGGTGGAATATAATTTTTCCAATCAATATGTAAGCCGTGCGTTCGTGCCTCCGACAGTGTCACGTGCGCGGCCTTCCCCTTCTTGTTTGTGTGCTGTTCGCGCGCATGTGCGTAATCAACCTTGATGCCCGCAATGTATTCGTCGCGCAGGGTGCCACTCAACAGATTACTGCACACACCTACTGCGCGCGACGCATCAGTGACGTACACCGTGGCGCCACTCGGATAGTTCGGTTCGATTTTTACCGCCGTATGCACGCGGGAAGTGGTCGCGCCGCCGATCATCAAAGGAATGGTAAAGCCCTGCCGTTCCATCTCCTTTGCCACATGTGCCATTTCTTCCAGCGACGGGGTAATGAGGCCGGAAAGGCCAATTATATCCGCATGGTGTTCGCGAGCGGTGTCGAGAATTTGTTGGCACGGCACCATCACGCCCATGTTCACCACTTCGAAGTTGTTGCACTGCAATACCACGGCGACGATATTCTTGCCGATGTCGTGCACGTCGCCCTTTACTGTCGCCATCACGATTTTGCCTTTGGCGCTGGCATTGCCGGAGCGCAATTTTTCGGCCTCGATGTAAGGCACCAGATGAGCCACTGCCTGCTTCATCACACGCGCCGATTTTACCACTTGCGGCAAGAACATCTTACCCGCGCCGAACAGGTCACCGACCACGTTCATGCCGGCCATCAGCGGGCCCTCGATTACCTCAACCGGGAATTTTGTTTGCAAACGCGCTTCCTCGGTGTCTTCGACGATGTAAGCGGTGATGCCACGCACCAAAGCATGAGTCAGGCGCTCCTGTATCGTACCTTTGCGCCACTCTAAATCCTCGACTCGTTCCTTGCCGCCTCCGGTGATGCTCTCGGCCATCCTGACCAGTTTCTCGCCCGCGTCTGGACAGCGGTTGAGTACCACGTCTTCCACCGCATCGCGCAAGTCTTTTGGAATTTCTTCATATACACCGAGCTGACCGGCATTGACGATGCCCATGTTCATGCCCGCTTTGATGGCGTGATACAGGAATACGGTGTGGATTGCCTCGCGCATCGGTTCGTTGCCACGGAAGCTGAATGAGACATTCGACACGCCGCCGGAAACCTTTGCATACGGCAAATTTTTTCTGATCCACGCGGTCGCTTCGATAAAGTCCACCGCATAGTTGTTGTGCTCATCGATACCGGTGGCAATCGCGAAAATGTTCGGGTCGAAAATGATGTCTTCGGGCGGAAAGCCGACCTTGTTCACCAGGATGTCATAACTGCGTTTGCAGATTTCGGTCTTGCGTGCGTAGGTATCAGCCTGACCTTGCTCGTCGAATGCCATCACCACTGCCGCTGCACCGTAACGACGCACCAGTGTGGCGTACTTGATGAAGTTATCCTCGCCCTCTTTCAGCGAAATCGAGTTGACGATCGCTTTGCCCTGTCCGCACTTTAGTCCCGCTTCGATGATGCTCCATTTGGAAGAATCGATCATCAGCGGCACTTTGGAAATATCCGGCTCGGAGGCGATCAGGTTGAGGAATTTCACCATCGCTGCTTCGCCGTCCAGCATCGCCTCATCCATGTTGATGTCTATTAACTGTGCGCCGGTTTCCACCTGCTGCTTGGCGACTTCCAGCGCTTCGTCGTACTTACCTTCCAAAACTAGACGCTTGAACTTGGCAGAGCCGGTGACATTGGCACGCTCGCCGACATTGACGAACAGCGACTCGTCGCCGATGTTGAACGGTTCCAGCCCGGACAGGCGGCACTTCCTTTCAATTTTCGGAATACGGCGCGGCGGCACGTCTTTCAACGCTTCGGCGATGGCTTTGATGTGCGCGGGGGAGGTACCGCAACAACCGCCCGCGATGTTGAGAAAACCGCTGGTGGCAAAATCCTTCATCAACCGTGCGGTGGTTTCGGGTAACTCGTCGTAGCCGGTTTCCGCCAGCGGATTGGGAAGCCCGGCATTTGGGTGCGCGCTGACATAACACGATGCCACGCGTGACAGTTCTTCCACGTAAGGACGCATCAGCTCCGCACCCAGCGCACAATTCAGGCCGATGGACAGCGGACGGGCATGGCTCAGGGAATTCCAGAATGCCTCGGTGGTTTGGCCCGAGAGTGTTCGGCCGGAAGCATCGGTGATGGTGCCGGAAATCATGATCGGCACGCGCACCTGGTGTTGTTCGAAATATTGGTCGATGGCAAATAAAGCGGCTTTGGCATTGAGCGTATCGAAGATGGTTTCCACCATCAAAATATCCGCGCCGCCGTCCAGCAGGCCACGCACCGCTTCGGTATAGCTTTCTACCAGTTCGTCAAAAGTCACATTGCGCGCGCCGGGGTCGTTCACGTCCGGTGAGATCGACGCAGTGCGGCCGGTTGGCCCCAGCACGCCCGCGACGAAGCGCGGTTTATCCGTAGTAGAAAATTCATCGCACAGCTCGCGCGCCAGCTTCGCCCCGGCTGCATTCAACTGGTACACCAGATGCGCCATACCATAATCTTCCATGGACACCGAAGTGGAGTTGAAAGTGCAAGTCTCCAGAATGTCCGCACCCGCTTCCAGATACTGGCGATGAATACCGCCGACGACATGTGGCTGAGTCAGCAGCAGCAGGTCGTTGCAGCCCTTCAAATCAATCGGATGATCGGCGAAAGATTTTCGGGCGCCGCTGAAATTGCCGTATAACTCCGTACCGCGATAATGCGCCTCGGTCAGTTTGTAACGCTGAATCATGGTGCCCATGGCACCGTCCAGAATCAGGATACGTTGCTGGAGGAGTTTTTCGATGATGTGGGGCGTGTGGCTCATGGTTCGCGGCTCAATAGTGAACGCGGATTTTACCATGCAACAAGGGGGCATATTCCTAAAACCGGGATGACCCTTCCGGGTCGACTTGCGATGTTCATGCCGATAGATTTTGGTAAAAAGCAACGCTTACAATCAGCCCCTAAAGGAGATATTTAGATTCAGGATGATTTTTAGAGCAAACGACTCAAATCGACCCGTTACTG
>CAIQPV010000580.1 GCA_903873725.1 uncultured Nitrosomonadales bacterium | reverse complement strand
GGGATGGCTGAAACTCCAGATGGAAGCCGATATGGAGGGTTTCGTGGGAAACCTCGATAAACTGGTTCCGGGACTGATGAACGATCCGATCTACAGCACGGGGAGGCTGAGAAAGAACAGTAAGGCCAAAGACCTGGGCAACCTGCCGGGCAACATTTGCACCCCGACCTACCTTGCCGCCAAGGCGTTGACGTTGTCCAAGGAACACAAATCAATCAAGACCACCGTGCTGGAAGAGAAGGACATGCAGAAGTTGGGTATGGGTTCGCTGCTCTCCGTCACTCGCGGCAGCGAACAGCCCGCAAAACTCATTTCGCTGGAATACCAGGGCGCGGACAAGAAACAGAAGCCTATCGTTCTGGTTGGCAAAGGTATCACATTCGATAGCGGCGGTATTTCGCTCAAGCCGGGCGCCGAGATGGATGAGATGAAATACGATATGTGCGGCGCGGCGAGCGTCCTGGGTACCATGCAGGCTATTGCCGAAATGGGTCTGAAACTAAATGTAGTTGGCGTAATTCCCACATGCGAGAACATGCCCAGCGGCATCGCCACCAAGCCCGGAGATATTGTCACCTCAATGTCCGGCCAGACTATCGAAATTCTCAATACCGATGCCGAAGGCCGCCTCATTTTGTGCGATGCGCTGACCTATTCCGCCAAATTCAACCCGGACACGGTGATCGACATTGCCACCCTCACCGGTGCCTGTGTCATCGCGTTGGGGCATGTTGCCAGCGGTTTGTTCAGCAACGAAGATAAACTCGGACAAGAACTGTTGGCCGCAGGCGAGCAGGTACACGACCGCGCCTGGCTGTTGCCGCTGTGGGAAGATTACCAGCCGCTGCTGGACAGCAACTTTGCCGACATGCAGAACATCGGAGGGCGCGCGGGCGGCACCATTACCGCAGCCTGTTTCCTGTCACGCTTCACCAAAGAATACCGCTGGGCGCATCTGGACATAGCCGGTACTGCATGGAAATCCGGCAAAGAAAAAGGCGCAACCGGACGTCCGGTACCGCTGCTCTCCCAGTACCTGATTAACCGGGCGTCTGAAAAATAAAAGGCAATGTAATTTAGCTGCGGATTAACAAGGATTAGCGCATAGATAAAAACCAGGGCCAAAGCACATTCATCGTTCCCTATGTTTTTCATTCGTGAACATCCGTGTTAATCTTTGGTCAATTAACTATCAACCATGACCAAAGTTGACTTTTATACCGGCAGCACCGACAAACTGCGCACCGCTTGCCAGTTAAGCCACAAGGCAATGCAGAACGGCCTGCGCGTGCTGCTGCACACGCCGGATGAGGCCACCACCGAAGCTCTGGACAAATTGTTGTGGCACTATCCGGCCACGGCATTTATTCCACATTGCCGTTGCCATGACAATGCCTCCAAAGAAATGCCTGTGGTGCTTGGACATCAGGAAGAGACTTTTCCGCACAGCGAACTTCTGATCAGTCTGCATACTACTTGCCTGCCGTTTTTCAGCCGCTTTCAGCGTGCTATTGAAATTGTCAGCCAGGATGCAGAAGACGCGCGCATGGGACGCGAACGTTACAAGTTTTACAAGGATCGCGGATATGAAATGCGCCACTTCGATTTGCGCAAACAGACCGATTGAATTCATGGCACAAGTTCCAAAACAAACCGATGAATTTACCGGTATTCCTGTACTGACCGAAGTGGTGGGTGCGGATATCGAAATCCCCACGTTGACCGAGATCATAGCGGAAGAAGCTCAGTCATTTATTGTGCACGCAGCCGAACTTGCACCGTTATCCGGGGCAGCGACATTGTCCGAGATGGAGTGCCAGCGCATCGCTGCACAAATTGCGCCGCAAATGGAAAAACTGTTGCTCGACAAATTCACCTCCCGGTTTGATGAGTTGTGGCAAGTGGCGTGGAAAGAGACGCAAGCCGATTTGCCCGGTCTGATTCGCTCCGAGTTTGCCAACGGTCATGGTAGTAGAACTATCTCCGATAATGAAACGCCCGCTGACCGTTTCCCTATCCATCAACTTCAACCGGCACAGAATCCTGTTTCCCCCGCGGAAGCAGGGGGGATAAGCGATAGCACATCCACTAGGATTCAGGATCATCCGCTCATTGGCGGACGCGCTGAGCTTATCAACCCCACGCCTGATCAGCCGCAGCCTGCATCTGTCGATTTGGCACCTGCTGCAACTGTTATAATTACGCCTTTTTCCGCAAGACCGGAAATACCTAAACCCAATACCATTGCAATGGAACTCGAAAAAAGTTTTGAACCGCAAGCAATCGAAGCGAACTGGTACCCCAAGTGGGAAAACGCCGGTTACTTTCATGCAACAACAGCTGAAAACAGGCCGGCTTACTGCATCATGCTGCCCCCGCCCAACGTCACCGGCACCTTGCACATGGGGCACTCCTTTCAGGATACGCTGATGGATGCGCTGATCCGTTACCACCGCATGAAGGGCTACAACACGCTGTGGCAACCCGGCACCGACCACGCGGGCATCGCTACCCAAATCGTCGTTGAACGCCAGTTGGACGCGAAAGGATTGACCCGCCACGATCTTGGACGCGAGAAATTCCTTGAACGCGTGTGGGAATGGAAAGAAGAGTCCGGTTCTACCATCACCCGCCAGATGCGCCGCCTGGGCGCCTCCTGTGACTGGTCGCGCGAACGTTTCACCATGGACGAAGGATTGTCCGAAGCTGTCACCGAAGTATTCGTCAAGCTGCATGAACAAGGTTTGATCTATCGTGGCAAGCGTTTGGTCAACTGGGACCCGGTGTTGGGTACGGCGGTATCCGATCTCGAAGTTGTTTCGCAGGAAGAAGACGGCTCGATGTGGCATATCGCTTATCCGCTGGAAACCGGTGTGGGGGCGCTGATCGTAGCTACCACCCGCCCGGAAACACTGCTTGGAGACGTGGCGGTAGCGGTTCATCCGGAGGATGCGCGATATAAACATCTTATCGGTCAGAAACTGCTTCTGCCGCTGTGCAGCCGCAGCATCCCCATCATAGCCGATGAGTACGTGGATCCGGCTTTCGGCACCGGTTGCGTGAAAATTACTCCTGCACACGATTTTAACGACTATGCGATGGGGCAGCGCCATGGTTTTACGCCGATCAGCATTTTTACGCTGGATGCGAAAATCAACGAACATGCGCCTGCTGCTTACCAGGCGATGGATCGCTATGAAGCTCGCAAACAAATCCTCGCAGACCTTGAATCAAGAAATCTGCTCGTCGCCACCAAACCACACAAGCTGATGGTGCCGCGCGGCGACCGCAGTCATGCGGTGATCGAGCCCATGCTCACCGACCAGTGGTTCGTGAAAATGGAAGACATGGCCAAGCAGGGCCTGCAAGCTGTGGAAAGCGGCGAGATCAAGTTCATACCTGAAAATTGGAGCAACACCTACAACCAGTGGCTGAATAATATCCAGGACTGGTGCATCTCGCGCCAGTTGTGGTGGGGCCACCGCATCCCTGCCTGGTATGACGACCAGGGCAAGGCGTATGTTGCACGTAACCAAGCAGACGCGCACCAACAGGCCTCCGACCATGGCTATACGGGTGAATTGACGCGCGACGAAGATGTGCTCGACACCTGGTTTTCCTCCGCATTGTGGCCCTTCTCCACGCTGGGATGGCCACATGACACACCGGAATTAAACACCTTCCTGCCTGGCTCGGTGCTGGTCACCGGCTTCGACATCATTTTCTTCTGGGTAGCGCGCATGGTGATGATGTCCTTGCACTTCACCGGCAAAGTGCCATTCCGTGAGGTATACGTGCACGGCTTGGTACGCGACCAGCACGGCAACAAGATGTCGAAGTCCAAGGGTAATGTGGTCGACCCGATCGATCTGATAGACGGCATCACGCTGGAAGAACTGGTCGCCAAACGCACACAGAACCTGATGAATCCGAAACAGGCAGAAAGTATTGCAAAGCTCACGCGCAAGGACTTCCCGGACGGGATCGCCGCCTTCGGCACCGACGCAGTGCGCTTCACCTTTGCCAGCCTCGCTTCGCACGGGCGCGACATCAAGTTCGACTTCAGCCGTTGCGAAGGTTACCGGAATTTCTGCAACAAGCTTTGGAACGCCACCCGTTTTGTTCTGATGAATTGTGAAGGGCAGGACGTAGGTTTGGACGAGTCGATGCCGCTTGAATTCTCCGCCGCCGACAAATGGATAATTGGCAAGCTACAGCAGGCAGAATCCGAAATGGAAGAACATTTCAACACTTACCGTTTCGATATGGCAGCACGCACGGTTTATGAACTGGTATGGGACACCTATTGCGACTGGTATGTTGAACTGGCGAAGGTGCAGATCGCCGGGGGCGGTGATACCCAGCGGCGCGCCACGAGGCGAACCTTGGTGCGTGTGCTGGAAGCCATGTTGCGGCTGTCGCACCCCATCATCCCGTTTATCACCGAGGAACTGTGGCAGAAAGTTGCGCCGCTGGCCGGAAAACAGGGGGACAGTATCATGCTGCAACCCTATCCTCTAGCAAAACCAAGCTTGATAGACCAAGCCGCGCTGGATCACATCCGTTTGTTGCAGGAAATAATCAACGCCTGCCGCAAGCTGCGCAGCGAAATGAACCTGTCTCCCGCGCAGCGCGTGCCGCTGCTTGCCTCGGGAGATGCTGCCATGCTGCATGCCTGCGCGCCTTATCTGCAGGCGCTGGGGAAGTTAAGCGAAGTCAGCGTTCTGGACGATCTGCCCGAAACAGACGCGGCAGTCGCCATCGTCGGCGATTTCAAGCTGATGTTGAAAGTCGAGATAGACGTAGTCGCCGAACGGGAACGGCTGGACAAGGAAATTGCACGTCTGTCCGGCGAAATCAGCAAAGCGCATTCCAAGCTCGCCAACGCCGGCTTTGTCGAACGTGCTCCAGTTGCGGTAGTGGAACAAGAGCGAAAGCGGCTGGATGATTTCGGCACCATGCTGATGCAATTGCAGGGGCAGCGGGGAAAGTTGGGTTAAATTCATTTCCCAACCAGCCGGGCGAGTCCCAGAATATTGGCAGTGCAAGTTTTTTTAATCATATGACAGCGATGATCATCTACCGTCCGGGGACATGTGCCTAGGCGTGTGGAGGATTGGTTTCTTGTCCTTCCCCTGTCCTTTTTGTCATTCCAACGGAAGGATGGTGCTAAAGAAGTTTCAAACCCACAAAAACAAAAACCCTGAATTTACAGGGCCTTTGCTTGATGTTACTGGGGTGATCGATGGGGCTCGAACCCACG
>CAIQPV010000579.1 GCA_903873725.1 uncultured Nitrosomonadales bacterium | reverse complement strand
TACCGTTTGCCTAGCGCGAAGCCCGTGGCCAGTGGCGGAGCGCAGGTGGGGCTGTTGGCCAGGTTCGCGCCGGTGAGCGTGTAAGCGGCCGGAGCGGCGGAGAGCGTACCCTGCCCGATGCGCGCGCCCTCGGCGTCGTAGACATACTGGGTGACCGCGCCGGCAGAGCCCGAGCGCCAGGTCTGGGCGGCGCAGAGCTGCCCCTCGGCGTCGTACCAGTACTGGTTGTTGCCGTCCCAGAGTGTGTTGCCCGAGGCATCGTAAACAAAGCCGCTCGACGTGGAAGCGCTCGTGATGCGGTTGTTGGCAGCGTTGTAGTTGGCCCAGCTCTGCTTGGGCGGATTGCTGGTGCAAGCAGTGGTCGAGACCGACTCCGAAAGCCGGTTGCCGTAGGCGTCATAAGCCCAGCAGCCGCGCAGGTTCTGGTAGCCGGTGGGCACGCCCGCGCCCGCCGTCGAGGCAACCAGCCGGTCCACCGTATCGTAGCTGAAGTTCCACGTGCCCATCACCGAGTCCGCGTGCTGAAGGATGTTCCCGTTCGGCGCATAGCCGCCTGTGGGAACCTGATACGAGTAGATGGTACCGTAACTCGCGGCCCCCGACGAGCCGCCGCTCATGTTCGCCGCGTTGGCCGGACAGAGAGCAATAGGGCCAGCGCATCGCAGATGGAAGCCCATGTGCTCAGCTAAGGAGTTGTAAGTCCTTCCTGAGGCGGAGGTCTATTGAGTGTCGTGCTCTCCAAGGTCCAAGAATAGATATGGGCTCCACGCCGAACAATCTGGGTTTATGGCGCCCCAAGACCCGCTCATCGCGATGAAACTGCGATGAACAGGGCACAGCTCGGGCTATTATGATGACCGGGCCACCTGCCCTAATGACGTGTTGCCGATTTGGAACCTCCGCCCCCCTTAGTCGCAAAATCTTTCATCGACAGCTTGATCCGCCTTTCTGTCGTGAAGTCAGAAGTCACGATGACCTCCCCCTGTAAGTCGAAAGGCTCATCAGACGGCGCATCCTTTTCAACTTCGACAACCATAAAGTCTCGGAGAAAATCAGGGTCCAAGGCTGCCGCGCCAACCTCGATTGATCCTTTGATGACGGTATTCCATGACGGGTCATTGTCCACCGAAATGTTCCACCCGATAGGTACGTTGGGCAGTAGTGCGATTCTGCCCGAGCGAATGTGTATCTCGAAGCCAACTATGCGCTCATTTTTCGCAACGTGAAGAACCGGAACTGAAACAGACATGATTTGACACGGGGCTCTCAAACCACCCAGAAGAACCAGCGCGGCAAATGCAAGAACGATGTAAGCCATTTTCACTGATTTGCTATTCATTTGGCACCGTCACAGTTACAGGTACTCGGTTGCGCGCATGTCCTGTCAGCGCTTTCATCGCAGTTGGCGTCAAGTCAATGATGTTTGTTGGGTTGGGTCGCACTGGATGCATCAGCTTCCCATTAGAATCAAGCGCGAAAGGTCCAGTGTCGTTGACAACAACCCGAATCGTCGTCGTGACCGCATTTCCATTCGCATCCGTGGAAGTGTACGACACTGTGACCGTCTGCCCATTTTTCGCTCTATCCGGGGTCATCGCGGCAGCCATTTTGGTGCCGTCGAATTTACCGCCGTATGCGAGCTTTGAGCCGGGCAGGTCGTATTCTGTAGCGTTACCGCTCAACTGCTTTGTGTTCGTGTTTTGCGGCTGTCCATTCTGTCCAGGCGCAGGCGGCGTGTTGTTCTGTGCTATCTGTGCATTCTGCTGTTGGGCCTTCTGGTCCTTTGAAACTTGCCATGCATTGCAGCCAGCATCCTTTTCACCATCGCAATGCCCGTCTTCATCTACTCTTGACAGTGGATTGTTGCGTACATAGGCATAGAGATTGAGGCTTTGCGGGTCACCCATCGCCGCGTAAGGCACCGGCACGACCTTGGCGCTCCAGTCGGGAGTTGTAAACCTACCGAGAGCGGAGGAGTAGTACCTGGCGAAGAAGTAGTCGTTGCCAGATTCGGTATCGCGTTCTTTGCCGGTAAAACGGGATGAGGGAAAACGAACTACTGAGGTGCAAAGGTCGGAGTGCATCATAGTGCTATTCCATCTCGTCGCAGGTTCAATGCGCCTTCGGTGGATCGGTATGCCCCGGTTCGCGCGACATTGCATTCTCTTTCGACACCTTGACCTGTTTATTGCTTTTCAACCACTTTTGCCATTTTCCCTTCAACTTTACTCTATTACCTGGAGTGCTAACGTACTGAAAATACGCATAGACCCCCTCGGAATTCAACCGCACCCT
>CAIQPV010000578.1 GCA_903873725.1 uncultured Nitrosomonadales bacterium | reverse complement strand
TCAACCGTATTTAGATCATGGATAGGCCCGCTTTTCGCCTTGCTTGCGCTTTGCTTGGCAGTTGGTCAGGCACAGGCAGCATCGACAGACACCGGCAGCATTACGGGAGCGTTCACCGACCTGTTTCAGGGTGGTCAGTTTGAATCTGCGATGAAAAATAACCAGCAGCAGAACTCGGAAGTTGCTGGCAGCGTCACACCCGAGGTCGTGTCAGACACCCAAAGCAAATTACCCCGCTTTAACGACTTTATTGGAAAAATTCGCTACGGCACCCATAACACCGTCAGCAAAAATGGCGAACAAGTGGTGACACTGATACGCTCGCTCACGACCGATCCGGCGCAAAAGGACAAAACCTTGCGCCAGCTGCAGAGCTTGGCTAAAGCCAATAACCCTGAAGCATTGAATTTTGTTGGCTTTGTGCTGGCCAATGGCCTGTTCGGTGCAGCGAGAAATCAGACCCGCGCAGTTGAATACTTTAAAGCCTCTGCAGCAGCCAATTATCAGCCTGCAATTTTCAACCTGGCGCTCGATGCTTCTTACAGCGGTCAAGGCAAAGAACCTCTTGCGCGAGCCGCGATGTACATCTCACGTGCTTCCAACCTTGCTCCAGACAGCTCGTCACGCGTTTGCGGCTTCGCGTCCTTTCTGAACTACAGACAAGGAGACTTGAACAACGCAATTCGTTATACAAAAGGCTGCGGCTCAGCACTGGGTGGACTGCCCATTGCCGTTTCCGACACCACCCTCCCCCTCCTGAAACGAATTGCCTTGTTAAGAACCTCCCTCGGCACCGGGGTTAATGATGCCTACCCGCTGTTGGAACGTCTTTCGCGCAGCAGTGCTGACAATGACAACCAATATCTTTATTGCAAATACAGCCTGCTCAACCGCGTTCGCCATCAACCGGATATCGAAATCAAGGATCTGTCCGCACGCTGCTATGATCAATTCACTCACCTCAATCCCAAAGAAAAGCCTGATCTAAACCGGCGCAATCAGGCCATAGGTGGGATTACATCCTTTGTGGCTACTGAGAAAATCGCTCTGGAGCAGTTACGCGCCTCCAATCATTTTCACTACGCATGGAGTGTTCCTTACTTGCCGTTTCAACAGCAAGACGTTGACCTCTTTGCCCCGCTGTTCCCCGGAACAGCTCTGTGAATAAAGGCGCACTGATCTTATTTATCGGCGCTGCTCTAGTAACACCGCTGACTCACGCGCAAGGCATATCTCAAAGCGGGGTATTTGCAGAAGCGCTGATCGAGGGGACGGCAAGCGCAGCTGTTCCGCCACATGAGGAGTTTGATCCAGTAATTCGGGTGCTTCAGGCCCAAACGCATGATAGTGGCCCCGTCCTGATTAAGGCCAGACGACTGTTCAGATTTGAACAGCAGGCACAGTGTGGCCGGGTTATTTTCTCGCTCACACAGCCAAGCAGCAACACCGAATGGCCTATTGGCGGGCAGTTGAATGTTTGTGAAGATGGCTTGCCGCCTTGGAGGGTTTGCAAAGACAAACCAGATGTCCTGATCGCGCCCCAAAATCACTGTCCAGATAACTCCGAACCGCAGGACACCCCCGAAGTTGCTAAAGCTGTTAAAGAGGCCCTGGCGAAGGGTGATCTCAGCCATGAGCAAGTTTTGCAACAACTGAAAGATGCGGCTGAAAAAAAGGGAACTGCGAAGTGATTCAACGCATTTTTCCTTTAGCTGTTGTAGGAGTCGCACTGTTCGCGCAGCCTTCTTATGCACAAAATGCCTCCGGTATTGCCGCAGGCACAACTTTCGCCAACAGCATCGTCTCCACCTCTCCCTCCCAGATTGTCAATTCATCGGCAGTGAGTTCAACAGCATGGAACAGCACAGCAACACCCGTTGCTGTACCTTCAAACCTGGGAGCGTTCTCCAATCCTGCCACAGACAATTCAACCTACACTTCTGCTGCTTCACTGGGCTTGACCGGAATTGGGTTGAAGACCCAATCTAATTGCGTGAGCAATGTGCCAGGCACCAATTCGCTGATGGATCAGCAGTGCGCCGCTGTCAACTTTATGAGCAACAACTGTTTGCCGCAGAACACAACCGAAAAGGCAGTGGTGGGTTCAGTACCGGTTGTTTCAGCAGGAAGTAGCAATTGCAACGGGACTTATGGGCAGGGTGCAACACAATTCAATTACGGTAATCAGGTCACGCCCTCGGATCCGTTGTTTGCAACGATCAATAATTCTCAATCAACCGCAGCTACGACCCTGGCCGGAACGGCTGCCTGCACGCAGCAAACTGTCGTCACTACCCCTGCGCAATACGCAACCGAGACAT
>CAIQPV010000577.1 GCA_903873725.1 uncultured Nitrosomonadales bacterium | reverse complement strand
CAGGAGAGGCTGCGCAAATGACGTGGCTGTAGCGTTCAGCACCATTAGCGGTGAGCAATTCGACTCCTTCGCCGTGGGGAACAATGCCTTCCACGCTGCATGAGGTGAATACCTTGCCTCCGTGTTGCTTGACGAATTTCGCCGCGCGATCCGGAAACAACGCGGAGAAATCCACGCGCGGCAACAGCATGTCGCTATCGCTGCGTGATCCGTTCAGGCTGTCGCGCAAAACATTCAGCAGTATCCGGGCAGAAGCCTTGTACGCCGGGGTGTTGAGCGCGGATATGCAGATCGGTTCCCATAGCAGGCGGGTCAGTTCGTCGTCCTGCTTGTAGGCGTGCAACAATTCAAGTACGGTAATGTCGTGCGGCAAAGCGAAATGAATGCGGCGCATGGCGAGCATGAAACGCGCTGCGGAGAGTCTTTGCATCAACGACAATCCTTTTGCGCTTAGCAATCCGGCCAGCAGATGCAGCGGAGCGGGCAGGGGAGGGGTTTTCAGTTCAAAGCGGTTATGCAGGGTGAGTTGCAGCGGCAGACGCAAAAAGTCGTATTCTATTTTTCCGCCGACTTGTTCGATAAGTTTCAGCGTGTTGCCGTAGCAGCCCAGCAGGATGTGCTGGCCGTTGTCCAGTTGCGTATCGTTGTTCCACACGCCGCGCGCGCGTCCGCCGAGCTGCTTGGCGCTTTCGAATACCGTGACCGGAATACCGTTTTCTGCCAGTTTAACCGCCGCTGCCATGCCCGCATAGCCGCCGCCGATGATGGCAGGTTTCAAAGAGTATTTCTCCAGAATAGGAGAAATAAGGACTGTCCCCTCTCCTGCCGCGCGAGGGTTAGGGAGGGGGAAGTCACGTTCTAGTTGCGCCACCACGTCTTATAAGCCAGCCACAATTTGCGCAACGGAGTCAGCGAGACACGCTCCTTAAGCACATGGCAACCGCTGGCGACGACTTCATCCAACGTGGCGCGGTAGATCGCCGCCATGATGAGGCCGGTGCGCTGGGTTTTGCGGTCTGCGGCCGGTAGTTGCTCGAAGGCTTGTTGATAGAAGCGCTGCGCGCGTTCTACCTGGAATTGCATCAGCTTGTGGAAGCCTCCACTTTCCTTGGCATTGAGAATATCGCCGGTGTGAACGCCGAATTGCGCCAGTTCGTCCAGCGGCAGGTAAATCCGACCGCGCCGCGCATCTTCGCCCACATCGCGGATGATGTTGGTAAGCTGGAAAGCGATGCCGAGGTCGTGGGCGTATTTCAGCGTGTTACGGTCGGTGTAGCCGAAAATTTCCGCAGCCAGCAATCCGACCACCGAGGCGACGCGGTAACAATACAGTTGCAGCGACTTGAAGTCGGCATAAGTATGCTGGGAGAGATCCATTTCCATGCCGTCTATGATTTCCAGCAGATGCTCCTGCGGCAGGTTGAATTGTTTGACCAGTGGCACCAGTGCCTGGCATACGGGATGTAGCGGCTTGCCTGCATAGATGGTCGCCACTTCGCTACGCCACCAGTTAAGCGTGGTGCGCGCCACGTTCTCGTCCGAGCATTCATCCACCACATCATCAACTTCGCGGCAGAAAGCATACAGCGCCGTGATGGCACGACGCTTGTCCGGGGACAGAAACTTGAAGCTGTAGTAGAAGCTGGAACCGCTGGCGGCGGCTTTGTCTTGGCAGTATTGGTCTGGAGTCATCTCACATGCAACATATTCAATCAGCCACAGAGAACACAGAGCTCACAGAGAAAACCAAAAAATCGTGGTTG
>CAIQPV010000576.1 GCA_903873725.1 uncultured Nitrosomonadales bacterium | reverse complement strand
GGAGTTTACATCTGGTTTAAGAAATGGAGAGCCAGATGTTCTTCAAAAGAAAAACATACAAGGCTGGCTGAGGAAGAGAACCTTGCTTAATCTTTTGCGCAGTTTGAAGCGAGAACAACTGATTGGACTGTTGTTAGTATTGGCACTACATGGGGCTGTGTTGTACGAGCATGGAGTTATCACATTCTTCCAAGGCCGGATGAAGCGATAACATTGATGGTTAATTTCATCACTCCAGAACCTCAGGAACAACCCAAACCCCCCAAACAGATTAAGCACCCACCCCCTGAAATACCCCATACACATCTGGCTGCTGAGGCACCGGTGGTATCGCCGGATGAGCCTGTGGTTTATGTGCCGCCCCCACCACCACAGCAACCTGTAGCAGCAACAGAAGCGCCCCAAGTGCCTTCCCAGTTACCATCTCAGCCAGTAATGCTTTCTAGTAATTTATCAGTGGCCTGCCCTGAGCGATCAGCGCCTGATTACCCGTTACCGTCGAAATGGCTGAATGAACAGGGCAAGGTAGTGCTCCGGGTCGAGCTTGGAGAGGATGGGCGTGTTGCTAACGCGGTTGTAAAAACAAGCTCGGGTTACCCTCGTCTGGATGAGGCTTCTCTGAATGCCGTAAATACCTGGCGTTGCACACCATCAATACACAATGGTGTGGCGGTTCGGGCCATAGCCTTGCAGCCGTTCAATTTTACTTTAGAAAGAAGCTGATCGATGGAACAAAGTTTCGGTTTTGCGCATTTTATTTCGCAATGCGATGAAATGGGGAAAGGTGTGCTCACCTTATTGTTAGTGTTGTCGGTTGCAAGCTGGTATTTGATGGTGACCAAGGCGCTCTAACATGCGTGCCCGCAATCGGGCAAATGCCTTTTTGAAACTGTTCTGGGATTCAGCTTCCTTGCAGGAGATGCAGGCTAGCCACTCAACATGCTTCTATTGCAACCTATCCACAATGCCCGGTCAGCCACCCAAATACGCGCGTTGCACCGCATCACTCCCCAGCAAATCACCGGCAGTTCCAGATAGAGTAACTAATCCACTTTCGAGCACATAGCCGCAGTGCGCAACTTCCAGCGCGAGTCTGGCGTTTTGTTCAACCAGCAGGATGGAAACGCCCTGAACGGAAATCTCGCGGATGGTTTCGAAAATTTTTGCCACCATCATCGGCGCGAGTCCCATGCTGGGCTCGTCCAACATCAACAGTTTGGGGCGGCTCATCAGTGCGCGCGCCATTGCCACCATTTGCTGCTCGCCACCGGAGAGGGTTCCGGCGGCCTGTTGGCGGCGTTCGGCCAAGCGCGGGAACAAGGCATACATGCGCTCAAGGTCGTTGTCAGGGTGGTCAGCATAATGTCCGTTATCACGCACAGCGGTCATTTGCGGTATGATTAGGCCTGTTGTTTTGTCAGTCGCCTGCCGGCCAGGAGCGGACAGCGCGAATGGCGGCTTTGCGACGTTGAATTTGCATAGTTCTATAACCGCAATGTGCCAATTCCAGCTACTCAGTATCACCCCCAACCTGTCTACATTTCCATAACCATGTCGTGAAAAAGGATTAGGTAAATTTAGCAATTATCTAGACCGATCTGCATATGTTCTGTATATTTCATCCTGTAATGCTTTTTTACCTCTTTTTTTAATATATTCCTTCATTTGAGTCACCGCCGCACTTTGCCCTAATTTAACAACTGAAGTTCCGTATTTTTTTAATGCAATAATATCAGCAGGAAACAGATCGG
>CAIQPV010000575.1 GCA_903873725.1 uncultured Nitrosomonadales bacterium | reverse complement strand
TGTTTACCTGACTCCTGTTGTTTCAGCCTCCGTATGGTATTTTCAAACACGCGCCAGCATTTTCCGGATAAAGAACCGGAAGTGAGAAATGCGTTGCGTCATGCGACACATCGCCATCACCAACGCCTCAACCGGCATCCTTTGCTTGTCACCCTGACACAGCGCGATCTGTCTTTGATAAATTACCGCAAACTACTGATTGCATATTTCCATCTCTACGCGGCACTGGAAACCCAAATCTGCCAATTTCTCAAACGACAAACCGTCACCTTTGATTATGCCGGGCGCCGCAAGCTTCCATGGTTAATCAACGACCTCGCCTACTTCCGGGATGACTCCCCGGTGTCCGGACAAAACAAGCTGCCGGAACCGGCCTTGCCCGAGATTGACCGTGTTGGACAACTGGTTGGGGTGCTCTATACTATCGAAGGATCGACCCTCGGCGGACAATTGATTTCCCGCAACCTTGCCGAGCATCACGGTCTCACCCGCAGCAAAGGGGCCTGCTTTTTTAACGGCTACGGTGAACATACCACATGCATGTGGCAGGAGTTCTTGGATTTTGCCGAAACAATATCCGGCAACGCCCATGAACGCCGGGTAGCCGTGGAGTCGGCTTGCCGGACATTTCAATTATTCGAAGAAGTTCTGGATACCTTTGCAGATAACCATAATTATGGAAATTTCAACAAGTCGGGGCAACCTGCAAACAGGGCTGCAACCCATCACGATACCAAACCAAAATTTACACCCGGTGATGCCTGACGTATGATGCGAAAAGTCTTCCAGAAAACGGTATCAAATTGACAGCAGCTCCATATAAATTGACGGGTATCCTCATACTCGTCTGGGTCGTTCTGGCATGGATCGGTTCGGCCTATTACAGCAACTATATGTCAGACCTGGTCTATCGGGAGGGGCTGGTTCAGGCACACAAACAGCTCGATGGCATTTCCGGCAACATTGACGACTACCTGAAAACGCTACGCAACATACCGCGTATGCTGGCAGGAGAAGAAGCGGTGCGCGAACAGTTGGCCCGCTTCGGGCCGCAGGTCATGCCTTCCAAACTTCCCAAAGAGGAGCGCAAGAAACTCTGGACAGACCACAACAAACGCTCCGGATTGCAGGCTTTCCTTGTTGCTGTCGCGGACGGGCTTGATTCCGACGTGGTTTGGATCGTGAACGCGTCCGGCGACTGCATCGCCGCCAGCAACGCGGACAAACCGACCAGTTTCGTCGGTGCCAATTATGCCGAGCGCGAATATTACATCAAGGCGCGCAACGGCCAACCCGGCCAGCAATATGCAATCGGCAAGGTCAGCAAGGTACCGGGCTTGTTCTACTCGTACCCGGTACTGGACAACAAGGGACAATTCATCGGCGTCGTCGTGGTCAAGCGCGACATCTCCGATTTTCTGCGCTGGACCGAGCCGAATAACGCATTCATTGCCGATTCGAAGGGCGTTGTCGTCCTGACCGAAAACAAGTATCTTGAATACCGGACCATGCCCGGGACCACGGTTGACTCTCTCCCGGCACAGGAAAAAGTGTCAAGGTACAAGCAGGAAAACCTGCTCCCCGTGGATATACGGCCATGGGGAAACGACCCGCATCCCGAACTTGTTAGCTTCGGTAACACGTCTTTGCCGCTGATCCTTGTTTCCAAGTCCGGCGCCGACGGGAACATTACCGTTTATGTCCCCCGCCCGCTGCCCGAACTCACCCGCATCGGAACCCAGCGGCCGTGGTTATTCATTATGTTGTTCGTTGCCGGAACCATGCTTATTGTCACCGCGACAGCCGGCTTGCTCTATGTGCGTGCGATTCGCCTGGCAAAAGATGCTGCCGAGAACGCCAGCATTGCCAAATCGCAGTTTTTGGCGAACATGTCGCACGAGATACGGACGCCGATGAACGGAGTGATCGGCATGGCTCAACTGCTGCTGG
>CAIQPV010000574.1 GCA_903873725.1 uncultured Nitrosomonadales bacterium | reverse complement strand
GAGCCGCCTACTTGTTTAACAGGCCTCCGTCCGGAGTTGGGCGGGCTGAATTCAGTTGAACGTATGATGGCACTGGATACGATAAGCTATTTGCCTGATGACATTCTAGTCAAGGTGGATCGGGCGGGAATGGGCGTTTCGCTGGAAGGGCGAGTGCCGTTTCTGGATCATCGGGTTGTTGAGTTTGCCTGGAGTTTGCCGTTGGTATATAAACTGAGGGAAGGGCAAACCAAGTGGCCATTGCGGCAGGTGCTTTACCGCCATGTTCCTCGTGAACTGATTGATCGCCCGAAGATGGGTTTTGGTGTACCTTTGCATGAATGGCTTCGCGGTCCTTTGCGGGACTGGGCGGAAAATTTGTTGGACGAAGCACGTTTGCGGCGCGAGGGTTATTTTCATCCGGAGCCGATCCGGAAAATGTGGGCAGAGCATTTGAGCGGGCGGCGGAATTGGATGTCGCGGTTGTGGAATGTGTTGATGTTCCAGGCTTGGCTGGCAGTTGAAAGTGAGAGAGATTGAAAAAGAAAATTATTAAGGTTGCGCGTAAATCTGCCTGGATTCTTGCTGTAAAAGTGGTGATATTAACTGGCTTGTGTTTGATTCTGGCATTAGTCGCGCATGTTCCCACCTCAGTTACATCGGACGATCTGCTGGTATTTAAAAATGATTTAAATATTGAATCCTTACAGCATCCCCAGACTTTTGCCGATGAAATTACTGCAATCAAGACGATTCAGCATCGGGTGTTTGTTAAAGCGCCCATGGGGCCGGGTATTCCGGATTTTCAACCTCGTGAGCCTTTGGATTTGATGCAGAAGCGCCAGGGTTTGTGCTTTGATCGAAGCCGGACGCTGGATAAGGCATTAAAATATATAGGATTGCCGTCCAGGCATGTGTATTTGCTGTTTCGTCAGGGGCGCGGGTTCTGGGGTGCTTTGATCCATTACGGCCAGTCCTCGCATGCTATAACTGAAGTCAAGACAAGCAAAGGCTGGATGTTTGTTGATTCGAATTCTGAATGGATTGGGCTCACGCGGGATGGTCAAGTTGTGAATGCCGACGATGTTTGGAAGCGCACCTCAGAGTTTGATTCTATTCCTGCTTACTTGAAAGACCCCTGGTGGGCAATTCGCGGGATGTATTCTCGCAAAGGCAAGCTCTATCCCCCTTATATTATTTTCCCAAATATGAATTTGCCGGATTTCTTTAGCTGGCTGATTTGGGGGTAGCCTTTTTTTCATGAAGGTAATTATTGCTCTTAATACGGCCTGGAATCTGGTCAATTTCCGCGCCGGATTGATACGCGTTTTGGTTGCAGAGGGCCATGAAGTAGTTGCAGTTGCGCCGGATGATGAGTATTCACCGCGTCTGGCGGAATTGGGTTGCCGGTTCGTTGCTTTGCCAATGGATAACAAGGGTACGCATCCGGGGCGCGATTTGTTGTTGTTCTTTCGCTTCTTGAGTTTGCTGCGTCGTGAACGTCCACATGTGTATTTGGGCTATACCGTCAAACCTAATGTCTATGGGTCGCTTGCTGCTCATGTTTTAGGTATTCCGGTTATAAACAACATCGCCGGGCTGGGGGCGGTGTTCATCCGCGATAGTTGGCTCACACGTTTGGTCAGGTTGCTGTACAGGATAGCTTTGTCACGTTCGCACCACGTTTTTTTCCAGAATGGTGAGGATTTGAGTTTGTTCGTCGAGCATGGCTTGGTTGCATCAGAGAAGGTGAGCAGATTACCCGGATCGGGTGTTGATTTGAGCACTTTTGCTTATGCACCCTTGCAACCCTTGGGAAATCGGCCTTTCTGTTTTCTTCTTGTCGCACGGTTGCTTTGGGATAAGGGTGTAGGCGAGTACGTCGAGGCAGCACGAATAGTTCACAGAAAATATCCGACGGCAAGATTTCAGTTGCTGGGGTTCTTGGATGTGAAAAATCCCACTGCTGTTTCAAGTGCCGAGATGTCTGCCTGGGAAGATGAGGGAGTTGTCGAATATCTCGGCGTGGCTGAGAATGTAAAACCGCATTTAGCTGCATCTGATTGTGTTGTGTTGCCTTCTTACCGCGAGGGTGTGCCCCGTTCTTTGTTAGAGGCTGCGGCTATCGGCAGACCGATTGTGACGACCGATGCCGTGGGTTGTCGCGATGCTGTTGAGGACGGATTGAATGGTTTGCTTTGCCGAGTGGGCGATCCTGATGACCTGACCGAAAAGCTGCTGCGCATGTTGGAAATGACTCCTGAAAATCGTGAGTTGATGGGCCGTGCAGGGAGAAAAAAAATGGAGCTGGAGTTTGATGAGAAGATCGTTATTAATAGATACCTTGAGGTGATAAATAAGATTTTGTAGCAGGTTGATATGCTAAATTATTTTGTCTATATGTAGCCAATTCCGTCCGCATGGAGCGAATAGAATGCCATGATGCCACCGACGGGTCCCCCGCAAAATTCGCATTAAGTTGAGTAAGCTATCTGCCAATTCCTGTAAAATATGTCACATGAAAAAAATTATTATTACCGGCG
>CAIQPV010000573.1 GCA_903873725.1 uncultured Nitrosomonadales bacterium | reverse complement strand
GCCGCCCATCTCCACCTCTTTTTTCACACCTTTCGGCGGTTAATTCAACTCAGGTTTCGAGTTTTGCAATTTCCTCAATTAACAATAAATTATTGCTAATATTGCAACAATGAATCGGGGGGGTGTATGGATCGAATCGATAGCATGCGACTATTTGTGCGAGTCGCCGAACTGGGAAGTTTCTCCGCTGTAGCGCAGCAGATGAATGTGGAGCGTTCAGTCGTTACGCGTAAAGTTGCTGCGCTTGAAACGCATCTGGGAGCCAAACTGCTTGCGCGCAGCACCAGGCGGCTGAGCCTGACTTCGGCTGGTGCGCCTTATCTGGAAAAATGCCGGGAAATTCTTAGCCTGGTAGAGGCAGCCGAAGCAGGCCTGACTGAAAACAGACAGGCACCTCGCGGCCATATCCGGATTACTCTGCCCTTCTCTTTCGGCATTCACCAATTGATGCCGATGTTCGGTGATTTCATGACTGCCAACCCGGAAATTTCGATCGAGTTGGAGTTCAATGACCGCCGGGCCAATCTGATCGAAGGCGGCTTTGATCTGGCTATCCGCATTACTGATCGGCTGGGTCCCGGTGATGTGGCACGAAAAATCGGCAGCAGCCAGGGAGTGGTTGTTGCAGCCCCGGAATACTTGAAGCGGCATGGCCGACCCAAGCACCCAAGTGAACTTATCAATCACGAGTGTTTCGGTTATTTGCTGGCCACACGCTCAAGCTGGGCTTTCGTCATTGACGGAGAAATACAATGGTTTCCCGTTTCCGGCCGGCTCGAAGCAAACAGCGGCGATGCTTTGCTGGTTACCACGATTCGTGGCTTGGGCATCAGTAATGCCCCCACTTTTATTGTCGAAAAAGCTGTACGTGAACACAAACTGGAAATCTTGTTACCCAAATTTGCGGCCCCGGAAATGGGAATCTACGCGGTATTCCCGAGCAACCGTTATGTACCTCACCGAGTCAGAAGCCTGGTCGAATATCTTGCACAGCGGATAGGAACCAAGCCGCAGTGGGATGAAATCCTGCAACTTAAATAGTCTCGGGTAACTCAGGCAGAAGTCACCCGCGTTATTCACGGGCAAGATAGAGTCACTATTTCTGATCGTGCATCATGATGCGCGAAACGAATATTATCGCCAATACATTCGCTGTCATCGCTATATACCCTGCGGTTGCATATCCGACGATTTTCCCTGAACTGTCTTGTGTGATGATAAAACCCGTCAGTGTGGTTGCCAAGCCCATGGAGAATGATTGCATTGTGCCGTTGAGCGACATGAAGGTGCCACGCAATTTCGGCTGTGCGGACGAGGTGATGATCGCCATTGCCGGAATCATGCGTCCAGAAATCAGCACGAAGAAAGTCGTGGTACAAATCAGCCACAACCAAAGCGGCGCGACCCCGATCCGGCTGATTACAAACAACGGCAACAACGCGGCAGTGGCGACCAGGCGATAGATTTTCATCTTGCCATACAGATCGGCCCAGTGACCGATCCGCCGTGCGGTAATCAATGTTGCCGCGCCACCTGCGAGGTAAACGAATGGTATGTCAATTTGCCGAATACCGACATTGCTTACAGCGTAAAGGGTGAGGTAAGGAATCACCGTGAAGCCGGAAAAAATGATCAGAGAGGAAAGCAGCAAGGCGTTTTGATGGTTGGTATCCCGCAACACAGCAAACATTGCCGCAAAAGGATGGGAGCGCTTATGCATGTTGATGTGCAGGCGTAGCTCCGGCAAGATGTGCAGACCGATGATGACGAATAATACTGCTATCCCGGCAATCAGGAAGAAAGGTGCGCGCCATCCTATGTGATTGGCCAACCACAACGACAGCGGCACACCGGCAACTGTGGAAAGTGAAAAAGCTGTCGAAACCACGCCACTGGCCCGGGCGCGCCGCTCGAATGGAATCACGTCGCCAACTATGGTTTGCACCATCGCCCCCAATACCCCGCCAAACATGCCGGCCAGACCGCGCGCGACGATTAGCGTGGAATAACCCGGAGCCAGCCCGCACGCCAGCGTTGATAGTCCGAACAACACAGCTATTGTCAGCAGCAGCCGTTTGCGCTCGAAACGGTCAACGAAGGTCGCCGCCAGCAATCCAGACAATGCGGCGCTGAAACTGTATGATGAGACAAGGAGCCCAAATTCATGTGTGCTCATGCCGAACGACCTCATCAGAATAGGGCCGAGCGGCATCATGATCATGAAATCGAGAATGTTGATAAACTGGATTCCAGCAAGGGTGAGGAGCAGATAGTTTTCGCGCTGCGGGGTGGGCGATAGATACATAATTCGAAGGGTTTAAGACCGATTAACTTAATCGGCATCGTACCATGAGAGATCGGCTTGCAAACCAGATTGACATCAGGAGAGGAAGCTAAATGAGGCGTGGCAAAGCATAGAGGAATGGGACTGACCCAATCTTGACCAATTTAACCTAACAAATGACCCAAAACTGTGGGCCAAGCGATTTTCTGTGACAATCGATAAAAATCCCGCAAAGCTATACACCATGCGGGTTCCGGGTTCTTTGTTTCTGGTGGGCGGTACTGGGATCGAACCAGTGGCCCCTGCCGTGTGAAGGCAGTGCTCTACCGCTGAGCTAACCGCCCATTTTGGGGGGCGAATTAAAGCACATAGCTATATTCTTGGTCAACGTGCTTTGCTGTTTCCGGTGATTTGCATCTCAAACTTTTCAATCGACATCGTTTTGGCAAACAGTTAACCATGAGCTAAGCGTAAACGTCGACGTTATTTCCCAGCGTCGTATTGGATAAAGTTGCCGATTGCCGGCTGGAGGAAATATTTGCCGGATTCGTCTGCGTGGTCGCTGATCCGTTTGTTGCACTGCTCGTGCCGGCAATTTCCAACTGGGCGATTTGCGCTTCGAGTTCGGTAATCTGTTCACTGAGTTGCTGAACTTCCAGTTCTCCAGCCTGGGTAGATGCATTCTTCAGTGCCTTTTCGAGGAGTTTTTGTTCATAGGCCAGTTGTTTTTCAAGAGCGGCGATTTGCGTGCTACTGCTGCTTGAAACACTGCTCGTTGACGAACCGATTGCGGAAATCATTTTAGTTTCCTCCTTTGCTTATTACATGAACGGTAGTTTTATCGGGAATTTACATTTCTTTGTGATCGCAACCATTTCACCACATATATCGGCAGAAGGTTGGCAAAACTGATTCCCATGTTGAAAATATTGTGATCTTCACTGTCTAAAGGTGGGATTGTTCATATCACTTGCCGACATGACAGGTTTGCTGCATTTGGCGTACTTACTTTTGAGAGGAGTGGAGTTTTACGGTATCATTACACCCCATGACAAAATATATTTTCATTACCGGCGGCGTGGTGTCCTCGTTGGGCAAAGGGATCGCAGCAGCCTCTCTCGCGGCTATTCTTGAATCGCGCGGCCTCAAGGTAACACTGCTCAAGCTTGATCCTTACATTAACGTTGATCCGGGCACCATGAGCCCGTTCCAGCATGGGGAAGTATTCGTGACGGAAGACGGCGCGGAGACCGATCTGGATCTCGGACACTACGAGCGTTTTGTATCGGCCAAAATGCGCAAGGCCAACAACTTCACTACCGGGCAGATATACGATAGCGTTATCCGCAAGGAGCGTCGCGGCGAATATCTCGGCAAGACGGTGCAGGTGATTCCGCACATTACCAACGAAATTCAGGCGTTCATCGAGCGCGGTGCGGCGGCATCGCACGATGGAAATGCTGATGTCGCGATTGTCGAAATCGGCGGCACGGTGGGCGACATCGAATCGCTTCCTTTCCTTGAGGCTGCACGCCAGATGGGTTTGCGTCGTGGACGGGGTGACACGGCGTACATCCACCTGACCTTGGTACCCTATATTGCCAGCGCGGGAGAACTGAAAACCAAACCGACCCAGCACAGCGTGCAGAAATTGCGCGAAATCGGTATTTTCCCCACCGCGCTGCTGTGCAGGGCGGATCGTCCTATTCCCGATGACGAGCGTGCCAAGATTTCTCTGTTTTCCAACGTGCGTGAAGAGGCCGTGATTTCGATGTGGGACGTGGACAGCATCTACAAAGTTCCGCAAATGTTGAACAAGCAGGGATTGGATCGGATTATCTGCGAGGAATTGAGGCTGGATATACCACCCGCCGATCTGTCGGTATGGAATGCGCTGGTGGATGCATTGGAGCATCCGCAGCATGAAATTACAGTCGGTATGGTCGGCAAATATGTTGACCTGACAGAATCGTACAAATCGTTGATTGAATCTTTGCGTCATGCGGGAATACACACCTCGACGCGCGTGAATATTGAATACCTTGATTCGGAGGCTATTGAAAGCGACGGTGTGAGTGTCCTGAAACATCTCGATGCAATCTTGGTACCGGGCGGTTTTGGCGTGCGCGGCACCGAGGGCAAGATTGCGGCGATATGTTATGCCCGCGAGAATAAAATACCCTACCTTGGCATCTGTCTCGGCATGCAACTCGCCGTAATCGAGTATGCGCGCGATGTGGCGGGCATGGCGAATGCAAACAGCACCGAATTCAATCTGGAAACGGAATATCCGGTGGTGGCACTAATCACCGAATGGCTGGATCGCGATGGCAAGGTGGAGACGCGTAACGCAGACTCCGATCTCGGCGGAACCATGCGCCTGGGTTCGCAACGCTGCCCGATCAAGGCTGGTACACTCGCATCGCGCATCTATGGCGCAGACGTCAACGAGCGCCATCGCCATCGTTATGAGGTCAACAATCATTATGTGCCGACGCTGGAAAAATTCGGACTGGTGATCGCCGCGCGTACACCGAGCGAGGCCTTGCCGGAAATTATGGAATTGCCCCAAACCATGCACCCCTGGTTCGTCGGCGTGCAGTTTCACCCGGAGTTTACCTCCACGCCACGCGAGGGACATCCGCTGTTCAAGTCCTATGTGGAGGCGGCGATACAGCATCGGCAGACTGTTAAAGGCCATGATTTATGAAGTTGTGCGGTTTTGACGCAGGATTGAATCATCCCCTGTTTTTGATTGCCGGACCCTGCGTGATTGAATCCGGGCAGATGGCGCTGGACACGGCGGGGCAGTTGAAAGAAATATGCCTGGAGTTGGGTATTTCTTTTATATACAAGTCGTCTTACGATAAGGCCAACCGCAGTTCCGGCAAATCCTTTCGCGGATTCGGGCTGGATGCGGGCTTGAAAATACTGGACGAAGTCAAAAGACAGATCGGTGTACCGGTGCTGACAGATGTGCACAGTATTGAGGAAATTGCGCCGGTGGCGGCCGTGGTGGATGTGCTGCAAACCCCCGCTTTTCTTTGCCGCCAGACCGACTTCATCCATGCTGTAGCCGGTTCCGGCCGTCCGGTGAACATAAAAAAGGGGCAGTTCCTGTCGCCGTGGGACATGCAGAACGTGGTGGAAAAAGCGCGCGAAGCAAGCAGCGCGGATAACATCATGGTGTGTGAGCGGGGCGCGTCGTTCGGTTACAATAATCTGGTATCGGACATGCGTTCGCTGGCGGTGATGCGCAACACTGGATGCCCGGTAGTATTCGATGCCACCCACTCCGTGCAGTTGCCGGGCGGGCAGGGGACAGTGAGCGGCGGGCAACGCGAGTTTGTTCCGGTGCTTGCTCGTGCGGCAGTGGCGGCGGGCATTTCAGGTTTGTTCATGGAGACGCATCCGAACCCCTCGCAGGCTTTGTCGGATGGGCCGAATGCCTTTCCGTTGGGGTATTTGAAGGGCCTATTGCAGACATTGAAGGTGCTGGATGCAACGGTGAAGCATCAAGGGCTGATTGAAGAGAACGTAAATTTGCGTAGTGTTTGAAATACGCAAGACTTTATCCATGGCTGGTTTTAAGTGAACTTGAGGAAAATATAATGAGTGCAATTGTTGATGTTATAGCGCGTGAAATACTGGATTCCCGTGGCAATCCCACGGTCGAGGCGGATGTGTTGTTGGAGTCGGGTGTGATGGGTCGTGCCGCTGTGCCATCCGGCGCATCCACAGGCACCAGGGAGGCGGCAGAGTTGCGCGATGAAGACAAACAGCGCTATCTCGGCAAAGGCGTGTTGAGGGCCGTTGAAAATGTGAATACCGAAATTGCCGAAGCTATCATTGGGCTGGATGCTGCGGAGCAGGCTTTCATAGACCAGACCATGATTGATCTGGACGGTACGGAAAATAAATCCCGCCTCGGCGCAAATGCCATTCTGGCGGTTTCCATTGCTGTCGCCAAAGCCGCTGCGGAAGAAGCCGGACTGCCGCTGTATCGCTATTTTGGCGGTGCCGCGCGCATGGAAATGCCGGTGCCGATGATGAACATCATCAACGGCGGAGCGCACGCCACCGGTGGGGCGGACGTTCAGGAAGTCATGATTATTCCTGTGGGCAGCCAGAATTTCCGGGAAGCGTTGCGCTGTGGCGCGGAAGTATTCCATAACCTGAAAAAAATCCTGCATCACCGTGGCTTCAGCACCACGGTAGGCGACGAAGGCGGCTTTGCGCCTGCCCTCGGTTCCAATGAAGCCGCGCTGAAAGTGGTTGTGGAAGCGATTGAGGCTGCCGGCTATGTGCCCGGTGCAGATGTGGCAATCGGCATAGATGCCGCCGCCTCCGAGTTCTACAAGGAAGGTATGTACCACCTGAAAGCGGACGGACTGGTTCTTACCTCCGCTCAGATAGTCGATTTGTATGCTACCTGGGTGGACAAGTACCCGATCATCAGCATCGAGGACGGCATGAGCGAGCACGACTGGGATGGCTGGAAGCTGTTGACCGACCGCCTCGGCAAATCCATCCAGATCGTGGGTGATGACATCTTCGTAACCAACACCAAAATCCTGCGTGAAGGCATCAAGCGCGGTATCGCCAATTCCATTCTGATCAAGGTCAACCAGATCGGCACTCTTACCGAAACTTTTGCGGCGATCGAAATGGCCAAGCGGGCGGGTTACACCTCCGTGATTTCGCATCGTTCCGGCGAGACTGAGGATTCCACCATTGCCGACCTGGCGGTTGCCACCAACGCCCTGCAAATCAAAACCGGCTCCCTGTCCCGTTCCGACCGCATCGCGAAATACAACCAACTGTTGCGCATCGAAGAAGATCTTGGCGACAGCGCGTCTTACCCCGGACGTGATGCATATTACCAATTGGCATAGGCATGTGCTGCTGAAGGGTACCCTTAAAATTCAGACATAGATGCGCTGGATATCGCTGATACTCGCCGCCCTGATCATGCTGTTGCAGTATCCCCTGTGGTTGGGCAAAGGCGGCTGGTTTAAGGTGTGGGATCTTGGCCGGCAGGTTGAGGTGCAGAAGAAAATAAACGAACAGACACAAACGCGTAATGCGGTGCTGGATGCCGAAGTGCGCGATCTCAAGCAAGGCACCGAAGCCATTGAGGAGCGCGCTCGCAGCCAGCTTGGCATGGTCAAGCGCGACGAAGTTTTTTTTCAGGTAATCGGCAATCACCCTCCGGTGGCAATGTCGGCGGTACCTCCAGCCAATCCTGGAAGTAATTAGCCGCTCAAGCCTCCGGGGGAATCCGCGTGAAAATAAATAATCCATTAATGTTGTCATTCCCGCGCAGGCGGGAATCCAGCGAGATAAATACTCCGCGAAGCGGACAAAACCACGGCATTGATCCGCTGTGCGGGCATTTCAATCAACTGGATTCCCGCCTGCGCGGGAATGACGAATTTTTGGCTAATGAATTATCTGGCATGAAAACAAAACTACTCTGCGCAATTTGCTCTTTAGTCTTGCTGGCGTGCGGCAAAACCGAACAGAGTCGCTCTACCCTGGCCGCAAACCAGACAGTCACAACCAATACATCAATCAGTGCGCCCCAAGCCACAAAATTGGACGCACTGAAGATCAAGTCCCTCTACATCGGCATGGACATCCAAAGTGTGCCCAATGCCATGATGGCAATTTTGGCTGAGCAGCAATTGTCCGATTTCGGTTTTACCGACGTGATCAAAGCCGGTGACGGAACGCAATGCGTACTGATGTACACCAAGTCATTCCTGCAGGCGATTGATGCCCGGATGCATGAGAGGTACGGTGAGGCAAGGGCGCCGGGAAAAACGGATGAGGAATTAGCAACCTCATGCATCAATTCGGATGGTGTGCTAACAGCCAAATCCGGGCCGGACAACAAGGTTGCCAGAATCGAATTCAATGACGTTAAAGATATGTTTAACGCTAAAGACTTATCCCCTTCCGAGTTTGTAAAAAGGCTGTCCAAGGAATATCACATCCTGGAATTGAAACCCAACGAAGCGCAAACGGCCTGGAGTTTCATAAGCCCGGACGGAACCAAAGTTGAGGTGGATGCAAAAGAAGTTTTGGGAATTCCGATGGTGCGGCTATACATGAGCAAGGCTGCCCCATAAATACATATCGTGGACGCTCGGCGTCATTTTTGCCGACAACTGAGTATTCCAAACGGGACGCAAAGCATCTAAAGTCGCATTCCCACGCGGAGCGTGGGAATGATCAAATGCAATTGTGC